>JAIVGV010000264.1 GCA_020201365.1 Acidobacteriota bacterium | reverse complement strand
AGAATGTCTCCGTCACCGACACGTTCTCGTTGCTCACGCCGACGGCGATCTTTTCAACCCTGCTGACGCCGCCCGGCGCGAACGTGACGGAGCGTGCGGGCAACGTCTCGGTCAACTTCGCGGGCGTCAACACGCTAGGGATCACCACCATCGCCTCCATCGCTCCGACCTCCGCTGGCACGATCCCCGGCGGTTTCCTGCTCACCGATGAAAGCTCCGTTTTTGAGATCAGGACGAGCGCGTCTGTGACGCCGCCGATCACCGTCTGCATAAATGCGCCGCCCCACATTAGGCCGGAGACGTTCTCTAACCTGAGAATCCTGCACGGCGAGGGCGGCGTGCTGGTTGATCGCACGATCCTCGCGCCCGACGCGCCCGCGCCCGACTTCAACACCAAGACGGTCTGCGCCAGAGTCAACAGCCTGAGCCCGTTCGTCGTCGTGCAGCTCGCGCCGCAGGGCGGATTGCAAAGCGTCGCGGGCGATCTCACCGCGCTGCGCCGGACGACTACGGACAAGCAGGACGGCAAGGAACTCGACGACGCGATCAGAGAGTTGACGGAGGCGCTTAAGCCCGCACTGTTCGCCGACCCATCGCACTTGCAGGCGAAGGGCGGCGGGCGAGTTTTTGACGAGACGAAGGACGCCGTTAATGAGTTGCGCGAGCTGCTCAGGAACAAGAAGAGCGCGATTCCCGATGCGGTCTTGCAGAGTTTCATAGACCGCATCCTGCTCGCCGACTGCCTCCTCGCGCAGATAGCGATCACGGACGCGACCAACGCCCACGGCAAGCCTGCGGAGATAGCACGTGCGAACGACGAGTTAAGCAAGGGCGATGCGGAAGCGGCGCGTGGCAAGCCCACCGACGCCATAGAACACTACGGCGAAGCATGGCGACACGCCCTGCTGGCCGTCGGACTGAACGGCAACAACGCGGCTCGTTAGCCAAAGAAGGAGGATGGAAAGATGTGTCAGCGGATGAACTACAACTTGACGAAGGAGACAAGAAACATGAGCAAGAGAATGGTTAACAACCTGCGCGGAAGAGCGCGAGTCTGGACGGCGGTGTGCCTGGCGTTACTGCTGGGCGCTTTCTATCCGGGAGCTGTCTCTAATGTGAACGCTCAGACCGAGAAGAAGGAGGCCGCGTCTTCTGAGGGCGGCGGGCGGAAGGAAGGGATCAAGGTACACGGCCACTGGACGATTGAAGTTCGTAACCCTGACGGCAAGGTGGTGACACGCCAGGAGTTTGAAAACGCGCTAGACCCCACAACCGGCTCGCCTGCTCTTTCTCGAATTCTTGGTCGCCAGGGCACAGCGGGTGACATGGAGATAATTTTAGGAGGCCATGGCCCTCAGAGCGGCGGCACTGGCCCCTGTCAGCAGTGGAGTGGCTTCTCGTTTGTTGGATATGTCCCGTGTGAGATCGTCGAGGCCAACAGTCCGAGTTTCGGATTCAAGACGTTGACGCTGAGTTTACCGCCGGTGGGAGCCATAGTAAATACCAATGCGCTCATACTGAGCGGCACCGCCACGTTTTCCGATAACACTCTTGGCAATCCTGGTGGTGGCGGCACGATTACTGCCGTTAGCACTGCAATGGTTACTTGCGCGCCGACCGTCGCACTAGGTAGTTGTCACGCCGGCCAGGGAAATAACTATCTACGCCTAACGACGGCTGTCCTCGCTACTCCCGTAGATGTTAAGCCCGGGCAGATCGTGCAGGTCACCGTCGCCCTTAGCTTCTCGTAGGACGACGGCTCATTAACGCTAAGACGACATCGGAGGTAGCAAGTACTAAAGCGTAACCGAACACCGTCGCGAAGTTGCCACATGCGGCGCAAGTGGAAGCCAACGGTTGTCTGCTATCCGCTGGCGGACGATTAGCTCGGGCTTTAAACGGCGTAGGGGCATCCGCGTAACGTCTACAGCTCTACCGATTCGTAAAGCCCACAGAGGAGAATCGACATGCCAGTTTAGATGGTCGAGTGAAACTTTCAAGGAACCAAATAAATCAACGGGCTGCGGATTCGCATTCAGCGATGAGCACGATTGCCAAAGACCTGATCGCAAGTGCGATCACCTAAACACACAGAGGAGGAGAGTATGAAAAGATCGTTCCAATTAATTTCCGCGTGTCTGCTTTTGCTCAGTGCCGGCTTCGCCCCGGCTCTTGCCGATGGGAATCAGAACTGCAAGCCGGTGGTCGGCCATTTCGAGGCGAATGTGGTGCCGCCTGGACAGGGCCATTGCCCATCAGACCCCACCGCCTTCTGCACAGCCGGGCGCGTCTGGGGCGGCATTCAGGGAAACTACCAGTTCGTGATGACGGGCGCACTTCCATCGGCGGCGATCGGCGGCGTCCCGACGATACTTTTCTTTACAGGGAAGAGCACGATTTTCTTGAAAAGTGGCGATCAGTTACTAGGCACCGACACCGGTAGCATCGACCTGCCGCCCGGTCAGGGCGGATTCGCGTCGTTGATTACGTTCACCGGCGGTACCGGTGACATGAGCAACGCAACGGGACAGATCAAATTACGGGGCGAGTTCGACGCAGGGGCAGCCACGACGAATGGCGACTACATCGGGACACTGTGCACTCAATAATGACCCGCACCGCCGCAGAACTGTTTCCTTAAAAGCCCCTGCCAGGGTGGAAGCAGCGACTTTACATCAACCGTACTTTCGACACCTGTCAGTGTGTCCACAGGGCAGATCGTCCAGGTCACGGTCGTCATCAGCTTCTCGTAGCGGAAGCGACACACGAAGACGCATTCGCTTCAGGCGACCCGCATCGTGTCTCACCTTCGAGGTGGCCGGGCGGCGACGCGAGGCGAGCCGCCGTCCAACTCTCTCGACATAATAGACCGAGAGGATTTAAGGCCACGCCACCACGCCCCTCTTCGCCTGCTTGGGAGCGACATATCGCGTGCGCCCCTCTCCGGTGGTAAGAGCAAAGCTGTTCTATGCCAAAGAGGCGATAACGCTATGCCAGCTATTGAATAACAAGGGCGTGCGTAAAGGGCTATTGCCAGCGGAGGAATTTTGGAGGCTTTTAATTACGGTTTCAAAAATTTGCAATTTTCTGGCTAAAAACGCGACAAAATTCCGGCGCTCGCGTCCTACCTGCGGAGTAACCCAACAAAGCCCTAAGTCTACATAATGCAGAGACTTAGGGCTTTGCTTATTCGGGTTTGAGTCCTAAGTCGGAGTTAAATTTAGAGATGGGGATGCCGGGAGATTCCGAGCATCCCCATTTTGTTGGAGTTATGCTCCCCGCGAGCTCGCGCCGTTCGCATTTATTTTGGAGCTTTTTGGAGGCTAAAATCTTTGCCGCCGACGCTGGATTAGAGAATATATAGTCGCTGGTTCCGCTTAGGTTAAGGACTTCGGGGTGGGGGCGGGCCGCTGACATCGCAGTGAGTAGATAATACGGGCCCCTCTCTAATTCGCCTTGGCGTGTGAGGCGAAACCCTATCGCCAGCGCCGGGTATGTGATTCCGGCAAGCTGCCGGCGTCAACGCAGATTGCTGCAACTTACTATAGTTGCGATGGTCCAAGGGGACACTTCCGTCTCCTATGTGAACTCATTGCCTACTCACCCCTCCCTGAGTTGCGTGTTGAGACACGGCGCGACATCACTGATACCGCGAAATCATAATTTGGTGGAGTCTTGGCAACGCGTGATGTGATGAGACGTTTCCGGCGTGGCCTGTCCGGTTGATCCCGTATGTCCCGTCAAAGGTCGCCCTGCGGGACGGCCCAGAGGCGCATCGCACCGCCGGCCCAGCCCGCGAGCGTGAGCCCCTGCCCGCCGAAGGTCATGGTGCTGAAGTGAATGCCCGGCACCTCTATCCTCACCTCGGCCCGGCCTGCCGCCAGACGCCTCCCACAAGAGCTTTTATAACTTGCTAACGCACACGTCTAGGTCTGAGCGCTTCACGCGCCACGCTCTCAACAGGGAGAAGCCCTAAGCGCAAGATTATCGAATGATGGTTCTCTGGTAGCCTAGTTTACCGGATCGCGTCCCCTTCACGCCCCGGCGCGCACGTTTGCGCATCGCGCGGTGATGGCGAAGGGCCGCCCGCCCGTACGCCTGCAAAGAACGGGCGGCGGCCCTTCTATCACACCCACCGAGGTGTGAGTCTCGTTACCGGGGCGGGGCGCTCGCGCGTATCGTCAACTCCGTGCCTAGTGCTTGTCGTGCACGGAGCCGCCCTTCTTGTTGCCGCCGCCCGACTCCTTGTTCACGGTCGCCCAAGCGCGGTGCTCCGCCTCTTTCTTCGACGAGCCGCGCTTCTCGTAGCCCTCCTCGATGTGTTCGGCCTGCCGCTTCTGCTTGTCCGTGTAGCTGCCCTTGTCGCCTCTCGCCATCTCCCTTAACCCCTTATTGCATCTTCTGCATCGTCACGGTCGTGATCGGATTCTTCCCGGCCGTGCGGCTGTAGGCGACCCAGTAGCCGGCCGTAGGGTAACGATTCAACGCGTACATCGAGCCGTCCGGCTTGGCTTCGAGCGCTTCGCCGAGCACCGCCTCCGGCTTCGGCGCGTCGTCGCCCGAATAGACGACGGAGACGGCCGTCACCTTCCCCTGCGCGTCGTAATAGACCTGCGCGGTCTCGGACTCGGAGAAGGCGAAGAAGTCAAACGCGTCGCTCTTCTCCTTTAGGTGATCGACCTTGGCGCGCACGTCGTTCGCGCTCATGCCGATGCGTATGCCCTTGTAGTCCGTGAGGGCCGGAGACGGGGCGGACTGCGCGGCGCTCTCGGCCCGGTCGTTCGTGGCCGTCCCCGCCTCCGAACTCTTATCGTTCTGATTCGACGCAGTCTGCTGCCCGCTCGCCGCAGGGCACAACAACAGGCACAGAGCCACTAACAGGCTCGGAACGAACAAAGCATGAACCCGCGCTCGTAAAACTTTATTCTTCATCTCTCACACCTCGTTGACGACAACTTTCAGGCAGCCGGCGCTGCCGAGTCCGTCCGCCTGCTTCGCCGAGCTGCACGGCGCGTCGCCTAGCGGAGCGCGTAGTGGCCGAAGACGGCTGTCAGCACGAGCGCCGCCAGGGCGAGGCCGAGCAGCACGATCCACAGGCGACGCCAACCACGCATCTTCTCCGGGTCGCTGGTTGTCAGTTCCGGCCGAAAAGCGTCAGCGTCGGGCACGCGCGTCGCGCGCGTTCGCGTCTCTGTCTCTTCGCTCGGAGGCATGGCACAGTCCGGCGGCCGATCTTTCCGAGATGAGCTTACGACGCGACGATTAAACGCCTCTGAAAATTGAATGAATTTTTGTTAAGGATGGTCGGCGCTGCGACCACTGCGGCGATGACGACGCGTCAGTCCTTGCCGCGAAGACGCCGCGTCAGACTCCAGCGGAAACTTCATGCGGAACATCTGCGCTCTGAGGGAAGCAGACGGTGAAGTGCGTCCCCTTCCCCTTCTCGCTGCTCACGTCAACTGCCGCGTCGTGCAGACGCGCGATGGTCGCCGCCATCGCGAGACCGATGCCGGAGCCTTCCGGCCGCATCGCGCGCGCGGCGGGCGCGCGGTAGAAGCGGTCGAAGATGCGCGACAGCTCTTCCGGCGCGATGCCGATCCCCGTGTCCTCGACGGCGAGCACGACACGCCCGCCCTCGCGGGCGAGCCGTGCGACGACGCGCCCGCCGCGCGGCGTGTAGAAGACGGCGTTCTCCAACAGCTTGCAGACGAGCCTCTCCAGCGCCTTCGCGTCGCCTTCGACGCGAAGCTCTTCGGCTTCGACGTTCAACTCGATCCCTTTGCGAACGGCGTAGTGCCGCAACTGCTCCGCGACCAGACGGACTACCTCGCCGAGCGCGACCGGCTCGCGCGGGATGTCCGCCTCGCCGCCTTCGTAGCGCGCGAGCAGCAGCAGGTCGTCTATGATCTCGACGAGCTTGTCGATCTCTTCGAGGCTGCTCCTCAGTTGCGCCTCGTACTCTTCGATCGTGCGCCTGCGGCCCAGCGCGACCTGCGCCTCGCCCTTGAGGATCGTGAGCGGCGTGCGCAGCTCGTGAGCCGCGCGCGAGGTGAAGAGGCGCTGCGCGTCGAAGGCCGCGTCGAGCCGCGCGAGCATGCCGTTGAAGACCGTCACGAGCCGTCCGAGTTGATCGTTCGTGCCCGGCGCGGGCAGCCGCTCTTTCAGGTTGCGCGCGTTGACCGCCTCCGCCGCCGCCGCGATCTCCTCGACGGGCCGGATGGCGCGCTCGGCGAGCAGCAACGCGCTCGCGGCGGTGAGCAGCGTGATGGTCACGAGGGCGAGCCCGACCATCACGTCGAAGCTGCGAACCTCGCGCGCGACGAACCGCTCCGGCAGCCCCACCATGACGACGAGCGGGCGCGCCACGATCCCGCCGCGCACCGGCATGTACACGACGCGCAGCCGACCGACACCTGCGACCTCGACCGTCTGGTAGACGACCTCGCCCGCGAAACTGCGCGTCAGCAGATCGTCGTCGGCGGGGAGGGGCGCGGGCAGGTTGCTCGTGCGGTCGGCGACGCGGCGCGAGTCGTCAACGACCGTGACGTACTTTTCGAGTGCTCCCTCGCCGTAGCCGAGCAGTTCGCGGTAGCGGGTGTTACTGACCGTCTCCGTGTCGGGGCGTTCGAGCCCGCGCGCGTTCAGCCGCGCGGCGACGTTCTCCGCCTCGGTCGCGCCGACCATCCACAGCGCCGCGTCGAACTTCTTCTGCGCGATCCTGTCGAGCGCGTAGATCAGTCCGGCGGCGGTGAGCGCCAGCAGGCAGACGAGCGTGGCGACGTACCAGAGCGTGAGGCGGGCGCGGAAGGTCAGAGCCATAGGATTGAAGGATGAAGGATGGAGGATGAAATAAAGCCAAATGCTTTCTCATCCTTCATCCTTCATTCCTTTTCTTCATTCTTCCTTCATCGTGTAGCCGACGCCGCGCACCGTGTGGATCAGCTTGCGGTCGAAGTCGCGGTCGATCTTGTCGCGCAGGTGTTTGACGAGCACGTCCACGGTGTTGGTCATCGGATCGTGGTGGATGTCCCAGACCTGATCCATGATCTCGGTGCGCGTGACGACCTGCCCCGCGCGGCGCGCGAGCAGCTCCAGCAGCAGGTACTCTTTGGACGTGAGCGAGACCTCGCGCCCGCCGCGGCGCACCCCGCGCGAGGCCGGATCGATTTCGAGATCGGCGACCGAGAGCGTGCGCAACCGCGGCGGGCGCGACTGCCGCCCAAGGGAGCGCACGCGCGCGAGCAGCTCGTTGAAGTCGAACGGCTTCGACATGTACTGGTCGGCGCCGCTGTTGAAGCCGAGTATCTTGTCGGCGCTCGTGTCCCTCGCCGTCAGCAGCAGCGCGGGCGTCGTCACGCCCTGCGCGCGCAGGTCGCGGCAGACCTGCCGGCCGTCCTTGTCGGGCAGCATGCAGTCGAGTATGAGCGCGTCGTAATGGTTCAGGAGCGCGAGGTATTCGCCGTCCGCGCCCGCGTGCGCGACATCTACGACGTGGCCCGCCTCCTCGAGGCCGCGCTTGATGAAGCTCGCAACCTTTTGCTCGTCTTCGACGACAAGAAGTCTCATGGGACGCAGCCGTGAACGGCGTGAACGATTAAAGCTGACGCGGATTATAGAACGTCTCGCAACTCTCCCGAAATCTTCGTGTGTTGTTACCAGCCGCGCACGCGCGTGACGTAATCGCTCACCGTCAGTGCCAGAAGTATGCCGAGCCAGAAGAGGCCCGCGCCGATGACGACGCGCGTGAGCCGCGTGCTGTAGCGCGCGTGCATGAAGTAGATGACGATGAGCGCGGCTTTGACGGCGGCGATTGCCAGACCAACCGGCGTGTTCCAGCGTCCGAGATCGACGCGCGCCGCGAAGTAGGTCGTCGCCGTGAACAGCAATAGCACGACGAAGACCGCGTAGTAGGCACGTTCAGATATGATCTTCTCGCTCATAACGAGGCTCACTTGTGTATGTCGATCAGATAAAGCAGCGGGAAGAGGAAAATCCAGACGATGTCAACGAAGTGCCAGTAGAGCCCCGAAAGCTCGACAGGCGTGTGGTAGTCGGGCGAATACGCGCGCCGCCACGCTTTGAAGAGGACGACGCAGACGAGCGCGATGCCGATTGTCAGATGAATCGCGTGCACGCCCGTCATGGCGAAGTAGAGGAAGAAGAAGACCTGCGTCGCCTGCGCGTGCGGGCGCGCGTAGTCGAACCTGAGCCCTGGAAACTCCGCGTGCTCGAAGTGGTGGTAATACTCGACGCCCTTGATGACCATGAAGGCTGTGCCGAGCACGATTGCGAGCGCGAGCCCGAAGAGCAGGCGCTTGCGTCCGCCCGTCTGCGCGCCGTAAACGGCGAGCGCCATGCCGAGGCTGCTACAGATGAGCACGGCCGTGTTGATCGCGCCCAAGCCCGCTTCCAGATCGCGGCTCGCGGCGGCGAACTCCTGCGGGTAGGTGAAGCGATAGACCGCGTAGGCGGTGAAGAGCGCGCCGAAGAGCAGCAGCTCGGTCATGAGGAAAATCCACATGCCGAGCGACGCGGCCTCGCGCTGCTGTTCGAGATCGCGGAACTGCCCTTCGAGCGCGGCGACGGCTTCAGACAACTTCGGCCTCCTGCAGAGTTGACGGCACGCCCGGCGCGGCCGACGGGTAGTTGTACGGCTCTTCGGTGACGACCGGCGTCACCGCGAAATTCTCCGGCGGCGGCGGGCTCGGCGTCTGCCACTCAAGCCCCTTGACGCCCCACGGGTTCGCGCCCGCCTCGCGCCCGTAGCGCAGAGACCAGAGCAGATAGACGAGCGGCAAGAGATACCCGACCGCGAGTATGGAAGCGCCCGCCGAAGACATCACGTTCAGGACTTGAAACTCCGGCGCGTATGCGTGGTAGCGGCGCGGCATCCCCATGTAGCCGAGGATGAACTGCGGGAAGAACGTGAGGTTGAATCCGACGAAGACGATGAGCGCGGCGAGCTTCGCCCAGCCTTCCGGGTAGAGCCGCCCCGTCATCTTGGGCCACCAGTAGTGGATGCCGCCGAAGTAAGCCATGACCATGCCGCCGACCATGATGTAGTGGAAGTGCGCGATGACGAAGTAGGTGTCGTGGACGTGAACGTCAATGCCGAGCGCCGCCAAGAAAAGTCCCGTCAGCCCGCCGATGGTGAACAGCCCGATGAAGCCGAGCGCGTAGAGCATCGGCGTGGCGAAAGAGACTGAGCCCTTGTAGAGCGTCGCCGTCCAGTTGAAGACTTTGATCGCCGAAGGGACGGCGACGAGGTAGCTCAGGATCGAGAACGTCATCGCCGCGTAAACCGACTCGCCCGCGACGAACATGTGGTGGCCCCAGACGAGGAAGCCGAAGAACGCGATGCCGAGCGTGGCGAAGCAGACGAAGTTGTAGCCGAAGATTTTCTTGCGCGCGAGGTGCGGGATCAGCTCGCTCACCACGCCCATGCCCGGCAGGATCATGATGTAGACGGCCGGGTGCGAGTAGAACCAGAAGAAGTGCTGGAAGAGCAGAGGGTCGCCGCCCAGCTTCGGATCGAAGATGCCGACGTGGAACGCGCGCTCGACGGCGAGCAGCACGAGCGATATGGCGAGCACGGGAGTTGCCAACACCTGGATGATGCTCGTCGCGTAGATCGCCCAGACGAAGAGCGGCAGGCGGAACCAAGTCAGCCCCGGCGCGCGCATCTTGTGCGTCGTGACGATGAAGTTTAAGCCCGTCAGGATCGAGGAGAAGCCGACCGTGAAGATGCCGAGCGTCATCGGGATGACGTGCGTGTTCGACGACGAGGTGCTGAACGGCGTGTAGAACGTCCAGCCGGTGTCCACGCCGCCGGCGATCACGATCCAGAAGGTGAAGACCGAGCCGACGATGTAAACGTACCAGCTCAACAGGTTCAGGCGCGGGAACGCCAAGTCCTTCGCGCCGATCATCATCGGCAAAAGAAAATTTCCGAGCACGGCGGGGATCGAAGGGATGAGGAAGAAGAAGACCATGATGATGCCGTGCATCGTGAAGAGCTTGTTGTAAGTGGCGGACGTGACGAGATCGCCCGGCGGCGTCACAAGCTCAAGGCGCATCAGCACCGCCATGAACCCGCCGACGAAGAACATCAGCGTGATCGACGCCATGTAGAGCAGCGCGATCCGCTTGTGATCGGTCGTCAGCAGCCACGAGCGTACGCCGTAGCTCACGTTCAGATAGTTCTGTTCTGTCTCCACGACGTTCGTCGTCATCGCTTCTGCCCCTGCGCGTTGCTGCTCGATCTGATCGCGTTCTCGACGGGCGAGGGTTGCGGCCCCGCGGGCGGCGAGACGGGCGGAACCTGCTCGCGCTCCGCGCCAAGCGACTTGATGTAGGCGATCAGCTCAAGCACCTGCTCCTCGTCCAACTGATTCTGAAACGTCGGCATGATCGGCTGGAAGCCCGCGACGACGTGCGCGCGCGGATCGAGTATGGACTCGCGTATGTAGCTCTCGTCGGCGCGCACAGTCGTCTCGTCCTGCAGCGCGACGAGGTGGCCGTAGAGTCCGTCGAGCGCGGGCGCGCGCGCCTGCGCCGTGCCGCTGTGGCACTCGTTGCAGGCGAGCTGCCGGAACAGTTTCTGCCCCATCGAAGCGAGCGAGCCCTCGCCTCCGCTTGAGAGCCAACGCTGGTAGTCCGCCGGCTGCATGACGACGATCTCGCCGACCATCCCCGAATGCTGCGTGCCGCAATACTGCGAGCAGAAGAGGTGGAAGCTGCCCGTCTTCGTCGCCTCGAACCAGACGGTTCGATACGGGTGGCCCGGCGAGACGGGCAGAACGTCCTGGTGTATGCGGAACGCGGGGACGTAGAAGCTATGAATCACGTCTTCCGACGCGAGCGTGAGCTTGATGGGTTGATTGACCGGCACGTGCAGCTCGTTGATCTCTCGCTGCCCCTCGGCGTGCTGAAACTTCCACATCCACTGCTTGGCGACGACGTTAATCTCGACGGCGCTCTTCGGCGGACGCGCCAGCGCGAAATAGACGCGAGCGCCCCAGACGAAGATGCCGACGAAGATCAGGAGCGGCAGGATCGTCCACGTCAGCTCGACCCACCTCGGCGAGCGCGAAGGCAGCGCGAGCTGATCGGCGGTGCGCCGCCGGTACTTGACGGCGAAGAAGATGACGAGCACGACGACGCCCGCGGCGACACAGCCGCACAGCGCCAGCATGAAGTAGAAGAGCGCGTCAACGCGGTGAGCCTCGGTCGAAGCCGCGTCCGGCAGCAGCGGCAAGAGCAGCACGAGCGGAAAGAGCGAGGAAGATAGGGCGGCTTCCCTTTCCCCACTCTCATTTTTCTTTTGTTCGACCCGCTTCTTTCTATCCCCGCGCAGCATGACGAAGATGAGCGATCCGAGGATGAGGATCGACAGCGCTCCGCCAGCGCGCATCAGCCCGACGGCGACCGGCGCGTAGCGGCCCGTCGCAACGTCGTAGTGGTAGCAAAGAAGCAGGACTTGATCGACGGGCGAGCCGATCTCGTTGTGCGACGCCTCGACGAGTGCGAGCCGCAAGTCTTTCGGCGCGTACTCGATGCCGTAGAGGTAGCGCGCGACTCTGCCTTCGGGCGTGAGGATCACGATCCCGGCCGCGTGCGCGTACTGCCCCGTCGAAGGATCGTATGCGTAGTGGAAGCCGACCGACTGCGCGAGCTGTCTGATGTTCGCCTCGTCGCCCGTCAGGAAGTGCCAGCCGTCGCGCGCGCCGGCGCGCCCGTAGCGTTTGACGTAAAGCTCCTTCTTCTCGGCGGCGAGCGCGGGGCTCTCGCGCGGATCGATGCTCACCGTGACGACGTTGAACTCGCGCCCGACGTTGAACCTCAAATCCGTGAGGCTGCTCGTCAGACCGTTCAGGACGAGCGTGCAAAGCATGGGGCAGTTGTAATAGGCGAGAACTAAGATCGTGGGCTTCGCGTTGACGAAATCGCGGAGCGTGGCGGCGCGGCCCGACTCGTCGCGGAACGTGAGTTCGAGCGGCACTTGCGCGCCGAGCCTTTGCTCGATCCGTATGTCGCGCAGCGCCGCCTGCTGCGCCTGCGCGCCCTGCGCACGCGCCGTCGGCACGAGCATCAGCAGCAACGCGCTCGCGCACGCCACTCGCAGACAGCCGCGACTGAATCCCGCACCCATCATCTGTTTTGATCCCGCGTGGCTTGCCCCTGTGCCGCGCCCTGCTTCGCCCCGCCGGAGTTTCGCGTCTGCGCGGCGGCGCGGCTCGCATCGTTTGCGTTCGCGTTCGGCTGAGTCTTCGGCAGTCCGCGCTGGACGAGTATCTCCATCGCCCGCTCGACGGGGATGCGGACGACGCCCTTCTGCTGATCGATCCACCCGTAAGTTTCCAGCTCGCTCTTCTTCGTCTCGCGCATGGCATTCAAATCAGCGGGCGCGTCGGTTTGCAGCCGCGGCTCGGGGACTGCGGGGCGCTGCGTCTGGACGAGCGTCGCGGGCGGGCGGCCTTTCTGCGCCTCGCGCCTGTCAAAGAGATCGAAGAGCCACCAGACCGCCGTGTGGATGACGACTGCCGCGACGATCATCACGACGCCGATCCAGAGGATCGCCCGGGCGTTCACGTCCCTGCGCTCGTAGGCGACCGACTCGTTCACGGCCGCGCCCGCGTCGTCTGTTCGCGCCGCTTCACTCATCCGCGAACGCCTCCTCCGCGTAAGGGTCGCGCAGCGGCAGGAGCGGGCGCGCGCGCAGTTGCCGGGCGAAGACCGCGAGCCAGATCGCGCCGAGCCCGAAGAGCGCGGCGAAGTCGAGCCAGTGCAGGCTGAATCTGTCTTTGTAAAAGGCGGGCTCGACGAGCCAGAAGAGATCGACGAAGCGCAGGAGGATGACGACCGCCGCGACAGTGACGAGCGTGCGCCTGTGATCCTTGATCTCGCGGAACAGCAGCAGGAAGAACGGCAGGAAGAAGTGGAAGACGATCAGGGCAATCGCCACCCAGCCCCAGCCGCCCGTCATGCGGCGCAGGTACCACGGAATCTCCGCGCGCAGGTTGCCAGACCAGATGAGCAGGTACTGCGAGAAGGCGCAGTAGGCCCAGAGCATGACGAACGTGAGCATCAGGTTGCCGAGCGCGCGGAAGTGCTTCGGCTTGACGACGCCCGCGAGCGGCGCGCTCGACGAGAGCAGGATCACGACGGCGATTGAGAAGGCGAACGCGGCGAGCATCTCGCCCGCCATGAAGCCGACGGCGTAGATCGTCGAGTACCAGCGCGGCTCCAAAGACATCACCCAGTCGATGAGCGCGAGCGAGATCGTGATCGAGAGCAGGAAGAGTCCGGGCGCGCTCAGGTGTTCGAGCCGCCACGCGAACCGCGGCTCGCCGGTGTCGTCCTGCGCGCGCGACCAGCGGTTCAGGAAGAAGATGAGCGCGAGCCAGCAGACGAAATAGACGGCTGCGCGCGCGAGGAAGAACGGGACGTTGAGGAACGGACGCTTGTGCTGCAACAACGGATCGGCGGCGACCACGTTTTTATCCGTCCAGACGTAGAGCCTGTGCAGTCCGAGCAGGAGCGGCAGGAAGAAGACGAGGACGGCGGGCAGCGTGCGCGTCGCGGATTCGAGCGTGCGGCGCAGGATGATGCCCCACGCGCCGCCCGTGACGTACTGCATCATCAGCACGCCGAGGCAGCCGAGCGTCAGCCCCGCCCAGAAGACGAACGCCAACAGGTACGAGCGGAAGAACTGATCCGGACTCAAGAGCCAGCCGACCGCGCAGAGCGCGAGACAGGCGACGCCGACCGCGATGAGCGGGGTCTGCCACCCTCGAAGGTCGGGGCTTGGGCTTTGCGCTTCCGCGCTCACTTCGTCTGTCCTCCGCTTTGCAACTCGGCGCGCTTGTCCGCGGGCACGTCGTCGAGCGTCGCGTCGCGGCTCAGTTGCAGCGCGCGTATGTAGGCGGCGATTGACCAGCGGTCGTCCACGGAAAGCTGCGCGTCGTAGCGCGGCATCGCGCCGTAGCCGTTCGTCTCCACGTCGAAGAAGTGGCCGAGCGGAGCCTGGCGCAGGCGTTCGGTGTGGTACGACGGCGGGCGGCTAAAACCCCGGCGCACGATCATTCCGTCGCCCTCGCCCGTGCGCGCGTGGCAGACGGCGCAGTAGATGTCGAAGCGCGCGCGCCCGCGCTCAAGCACCTCGCGCGTGAGCGGGAACGGCAAGTCCTGCGCGTCGGGATCGAAACTCTGCGGCGGCTCGACGCGCGCGTTGTTTCTCGTGTAGCCGCTCGGCACCGTGCCGAAGACTCTGGGACGCGCCGACTGCCCGTCCGCGAAGAACGCGCTCGCCTGCAAAGGGCGCTCGTGCGGCTGGCTCGCCATCTTCTGCACGCACGCCGACGAGAGCGCGACGCACGCGGCGCACAAGATCAGGCCCGACAGTCTGCGTCTCGCTTTCGTCATCCGTGTCGCGCTGTCTCCGTCATGCGTGTTACGTCTTCAACATGCGTGCGCCGTCAGTCTTTGACATCAAAGACCTCGCGCGGCTGTAAGCCTGTGAGAAAGTCGCGCGTCACATCGCGGTCGAACTTCGGATCGGCCGCTTCAATGCAGAGGAAGAAACGGTTCTGCGTCGCCAGCTTGAAACGCTCGACGTTGAAGACGGGGTGATAGGGCTGCGGCAGCCCGTTGATCGCGAGCATCCCCAGCGCGCCCGAGAGCGCGGCGACGAGCACGGTCAGCTCGAACGTGATCGGAATCCAGGCGGGCCAGCTCCACAGCGGGCGTCCGCCGATGTTGAGCGGGTAGTGCAGCGCCGACGCGTAATACTCCATGAAGAACCCGCCCAGTCCGCCGCAAACGCCGCCGACCAAAACGATCAGAGGAATCCAGAGACGGCGCGCGCCGATCACTTCGGAAATCTCTTCGACCGGGAAAGGCGTGTAGGCTTCCATGCAGCGGTAGCCTGCTTCGCGCGCGGCACGCGCGGCGTCGAGCAGCCCCTGCGGCCCGTCGAACTCGGCGAGCAATCCGTAAAGCTCGGCTCTCCGTCTCGTCTTCATCCTTCCGCCTCCTGAACTTTCGCTTCCGGCACAAGCTCGCGCATCTCGGCCATGGAGATCGCGGGCAGGAAGCGTATGAAGAGGAAGAAGAGGAAGAGGAAGAGTCCGATTGTCCCGAACAGCGTCGCGTAGTCCCACCACGTGCCCGAATACATGCCCCACGAAGACGGCATGAAGTCGCGGTGCAGACTCGTCACGACGATGACGTAGCGCTCCGTCCACATCCCGACGTTGACGACTATGGAGATGACGAAGAGCAGCGGCACGCTCCGACGCACCCTCTGGAACCAGAGCGCCTGCGGGATGACGATGTTGCACGCGACGAGCAGCCAGAACATGAAGGCGTAAGGGCCGATCATCCTGTTCGCCTCCATGTACTGCTCTACGCGGTCTCCGCTGTACCACGCGAAGAAGATTTCGGAGAGGTAGCTGTAGGTCACCATCAGGCAAGTCGCCAGCATAATCTTCGCCATGTTTTCGAGGTGGCGCATCGTGATGAAATCTTCCAACCCGTAGACGGCGCGGATCGGGACGGCGAGCGTGATGACCATCGCGAAGCCGGAGTAGATCGCGCCGGCGACGAAGTAGGGCGGGAAGATCGTCGAGTGCCAGCCCGGAAGGATCGAGACGGCGAAGTCGAAGCTGACGACAGTGTGGACGGAGACGACGAGCGGCGTGGCGAGACCCGCGAGCAATAGATAGACGGCGTCGTAGCGTCGCCAGTGGCGCGAGCCGCCGCGCCAGCCCATCGAGAGCACGCCGTAAACGAACCACGCGAACTTACTCTTTGCGCGGTCGCGTAAGGTCGCGAGGTCCGGAATCAAACCGATGTACCAGAAGACGAGGGAGACGGTGAAGTATGTGAAGACCGCGAACACGTCCCAGACTAAGGGGCTTCTGAACTGCGGCCAGAGCGTCATCGTGTTCGGGTACGGCAGCAGCCAGTAGAAGAACCACGGGCGGCCCATGTGCAGAAGGGGAAAGAGCCCAGCACACATCACCGCGAAGAGCGTCATCGCCTCGGCGAAGCGGTTGATTGACGTGCGCCACTTCTGATGAAGCAGAAGCAGGATGGCTGAGATTAATGTGCCCGCGTGCCCGATGCCGATCCACCAGACGAAGTTGGCGATGGCGAAGCCCCACGCGACCGGAATCTCGACGCCCCAAATGCCGATCCCTAAGACGAGCAGGCGGCCCACCGCGTAGAGCAGCAGCGAGACGATTGCGAAAGAGACGCCGAAGCCCGCGAGCCAACCGCGCGAGGTCTTGCGGCGCAGGACGATGGCGCTGATCTTGTCCGTGATCGAAGTGAAGTTGTAGCCCGGCCCGATGACCGGCGGTCGTGCCAGCGCTTCACTCGACAGGTCTCGCGTCTCTTCGGTCGCCAAAGTTCGCCTCTAATCAGTCCTGCGCGTCGGTTCTGTAATCACCCTTGATCTCCGGGTTCGGGTTGCGCACGGTAGCGAGGTACGTCGTGCGCGGGCGCGTGTTGAGTTCGGCGAGAAGGCCGTAGTTCGTTGGCTCCGCCTTCAGCTTCGACACCTTGCTGTTTGGATCGTTGATGTTGCCGAAGACAATCGCCTCTGTGGGGCAAGCCTGCTGGCACGCGGTCGTGATCTCGCCGTCGCGCACCTCGCGCCCTTCGCGCTCGGCGTTGATCTTGACGAGCTGTATGCGCTGAACGCAGTAGGTGCACTTCTCCATCACGCCGCGCGAGCGCACGGTCACTTCGGGGTTGCGCTGCAACTTGACGACCGGCGTCTCGTAGTCGGCGTACTCGAAGAAGTTGAAGCGGCGCACCTTGTACGGGCAGTTGTTCGAGCAGTACCGCGTGCCGACGCAGCGGTTGTAGGTCATCTCGTTTAAGCCCTCGGAGCTGTGCGAGGTCGCCTCGACGGGGCAGACCAGCTCGCACGGCGCGTTCTCGCAGTGCTGGCACGGCACGGGCTGGAAGAGCGTCTTCGGGTTTTCGGCGTCGCCGGCGTAGTAACGATCAACTCTCAGCCAGTGCATCTCGCGCGCGTGCATGACCTCTTCGCGGCCGACGACCGGGATGTTGTTCTCGGCTTGGCAGGCGACGACGCACGCGTTGCAGCCGACGCACGTCGAGGTGTCTATAGCCATGCCCCACGCGTAGCCTTCGTACTTCCACTGCGGGTAGAGCGAGATCGCTTGATTAGGATCGTCTGCTTCTGTGCGCGCGAAGTCGGGCCGCGCGCGGTACTCTTCGAGCGCGGCGAAGCGCACGAGGTCGCGCCCCTCCATGCTGTGGTGCGCCTGCGTGCAGGCGAGCGCGTATGTCTCGCCGGTGTTTTTGATCTCTAAACCTTGCGCGAAGGACGGCGCTGCGGAAGTACGCACGAGATACGCGTTGAAGCCGCGCCCGTCGCCAACGCTTCCCGCGCGCGTGCGCCCGTAGCCGAGATAGACCGTCACGCTGTCGTCCGCGTGCCCCGGCGTGATCCACGCGGGCGCGCGCACGGAGCGACCCTGATAGCTCAACTCCACGACGCTTACGATCATCTGCCCGTGCTCGCCGCCGCGCCCCGCCAAGTCAACGCCGAGGCCGAGCCGCTTCGCGGTCGCGGGGCTCACGAGCGCCACGTTGTCCCAAGTGATCTTCGTCAGCGGCTTCGGCAGCTCTTGCAGCCAAGCGTTGTTAGCGAAGCGCCCGTCGTGGATCGAGGGATCGGGTTGAAAGACGATCTCAAGAGGGGGGTTGGGGGCTTGGGGCTGGGGGCTGGGGCTGGCGTCGGTGCTGCTGCTCGTTGTTCCCCGCCCCGCGCTATCGTTCATCCAATCAGATTGGAGCGCGACCGTTTTGGGTTGGGCAGCGGTGTCGGGAATAACTCCGTCGCGTAGCACGCCGCTCCACCACGCGTCGAACCGCGTCGCGGCGTTCGACGCCTGCGCCGTCGCGGCCTCGGTGTTCTGTTGTGCGCTAGTTGTCTGACTAACTCCGTTCGCCTGCCGCGCGTTATTCGACTGCGTGGCGTCGGTTCCCGTCAGCGCTCGCTGAGCGCCGCCGGCCGCCTGCCCTCCGGCGCGTCGCCAGTATTCGCGCACGATGTCGCGGCTTGAGCGATCCGGCTGCGCGGAGAAGGCTGCGAGGAGTTCGTGTGCCGACTTGCCGGCGTAGAGCGGGGCGATGAGCGGCTGGATGATCGAGGTCGTGCCGTCGTAGGCGCGCGCGTCCGACCACGTTTCGAGGTAGTGCGCTCCGGGCACGTGCCAGTGGCAGAGCGCGCTCGTCTCGTCGTAGTAGAGCGAGTAATGGACGCGCAGGGCTACCTTCTGCATCGCGTCCGCGAACGCGAAATCGGCGGGCGCGTTATAAACGGGGTTGCCGCCGACGATGACGAGCAGTTCAACCTTCCCCGCGTTCATATCGCCGACGAGCTGTCGCAGCGACGCGAACTGATCGGTCGGGCTCGCTTCGACCGACTCGACGTAAGTCACGGTCTGACCCGTGTTGCCCAACTGTTGATTGATGGCGTGCGCGAGCGCGTGGACGACGGGCGGCTGCTCGTCGCCGACGACGACGAGGCTCGCGCCGCGGTGTCGCTGGAGGTCGCGCGCGACCGCCGCGATCCAGTCGGCGTGAGCCGCCGCCATCGCTCCCGTTGTCGCGTTGGCGTCTGCCGTTTGAGTTGAAGAGACGCCGAGCGCCGCGGCGACCGCGAGCGCGAAGCTCTGAACGTCGGAAGCCCTGACGGGCAGGCGGTGATCCGCGACCGCGCCGGTGCAGGAAGGCGCGCACTCGACGACGTAGAGCCGATTCATCTGCGCCGCCCGCGCACCCGCGCCGTCTGCGCGCACGCGGCGGCGCGACATGAAGTCGCGGGCGTAGCGGACGCTCGCCGGGCCGGCAGAGAGAAAATCCGCGCCGAGAGAGAGGACAACGTCGGCCTTGTCGAAGTGGTAGATCGCGTCGGCGTCAGTGCCGAATGCGAGCCGCGCGCCCGCGCGAGCGTTGTCGCGGCCCGCGGGCTCCCACTGGTGCCAGACGGCTTGCGGGAAGTCGCTCAAGAGTCCTTTCAACTGATCCGCGAGCGTCGGCGAGGTGATCGTCTCCGTCAGCACGCGCAAGCCCGCGCCCTGTCGGTCGCGCAGCGGCGCGAGCGCGCGGCGGAGCGCGACGAGGAACTCGCCCCAGGAGCTGATCTCGCCGAGGTAAGCGACGGTCTGCGAGCGATCCGGATCGTAGAGCGTGAGAACGGACGCCTGCGCGTACACGTCGGTCGCGCCGAGGCTCGCGGGGTGATTCGGATTGCCTTCGACTTTCGTCGGGCGACCCTCGTGGCTTTCGACCAGGAGCCCTTGCGCGTAGCCGCCGAGTGTCATCGCGGTCGCGTAGAAGGTGGTCTCGCCGGGTGAGACGCCTTCGGGCTGGCGCACGTAAGGCACGATCTCTTCGACGGGCATACGCGCGCCGCAGCCTGTGAGTCCGGCGAGCGCGAGCGACGCGCCCATCAGCTTCAGGAACGCGCGGCGGTCGAGCGCGTTCTCAAGCAGCGCGGCGTGGCGCGGCGAAGCGCGGCGGATGAACGACTCAACATCTTCCACGCGCTCGCGCTCTTCGAGGCTGCGCCAGAAGCCGAGCCCTGTCCGCGTCGCGCCGCGCGCGTTTGAATCGTCGCCCTTCCCCTCCATGTTCGTCTCGTCTTTTCTCAACTCGCTCGTCAGCGGTGACAGGTCGAGCAGCTTGTCAGCGTGTGCGTGTCTTTGATCTTGTAATCCTTGACGAGCTGCGCGCCCTGCTCGTCCTGCCTGTCTGTCCGCCACGACATGTCGAAGACCTGCTCGCGCGGGCGGACGTAGGCAGCCGGGTTCTGGTGGCACTCGACGCACCACTCCATCTGTAGCGACGCGACCTGATAAGTGAGCGGCATCTGATCGACGCGGCCGTGGCAGGTCGAGCAGCCGACGCCCTTGTTGACGTGGATCGAGTGATCGAAATAGACGAAGCCGGGGAGGTTGTGCACGCGCGTCCAACGGAGCGGCTCGCCCGTGCGGTAGCTCGCGCGCACGGGTTCGAGCACGGGGCTGTCCGACCAGATTTGCGAGTGGCAGTTCATGCAGGTCGCGGTCGAGGGCATCCCGGCGAAGGCCGATGTCTCGACGGTCGCGTGGCAGTAGCGGCAGTCTATGCCGTCGTCCGAGACGTGGTGCTTGTGGCTGAAGGGCACGGGCTGTCGCCGGGCGATACCGGCTTCGGTGACGTAGGACGAGCGACCCACGGTGACGGCGACCCACGCGAGCCCCGCGAGGACGAAGACCGCGCCGTAGATGCTCAGGCGCGCGACGGTGTTCGCGCTGCGGTGGAATGTGGGATGCATCCGCGCGTCTCTGGACCAACTTTTACGGGACGCGTGCGACGATACAGTTCGCGGCTGAAGGCTTGATGAAAAACAGATGAAGATTTTTTCAGACGGGAAGCCGCGGGCGGCCCGCGCGTCAAAGGGAGCGCCCGCCTTGCTGATGAACGGGTGAGGATTTTTTCAGATGTGGACGCGCGGCAGACGAAGAGTCTCGACTGTACACTCACGCACAGTCGAGACTCTCCGCGCCATCTTCGCGGTTGGAAGTGGCGACGCGCGCACCGCCGACGTTTGGAAGCGCGACGGCGAACTCAAACGCCGGGCTTAGCGCGGAACGCCGGGTAGATGAGCTGATCCTCCTCGCTCTGTCCCGTCTTGTAACGTCGCATCTCGTAGCCCATTTCGCGCAGACGCCCAGGCGACAGAAGGCGCGCGGCGTGCGGGAACAGATCGTTCTCCTCCTCGCCGACGTGGTGCGCGACGGCCTCGCGCAGCTCGGCCAGCATCGACGACCAATCTCCGCCGCGCTCGCCCTCGCGCGTCGCGCCTTCGCCCGCGCTGCCCATGCGCTTGAGCAACTGTTTGACGCGCTCGTGCTCTTTGTACGACTCGTCTATGAGCGCGCGCGTCTCGTCGAAGTCCTCAAGCGCGGGGTAGAAGACCTCTTCCTCGATCTTCGTGTGGAGCTTGAGCGCGTCCCTCAGCTCCTCGAATAGCGCGCGCCGCTCCCCGTCGCTCACCTGCGCGTTTGCCGACAGGCGCTCGATCACGGCCTGCGCCTCGCGGTGCTGCTTAGTGAGCAGCTCAATTGCGTCCAACATCTCGCACCTCCTTACTGCGGGCGCGAGTCGGCGGCTCAACTTGCACGCCCCTCAGATCACCTCGCGCACCTTGTCTTCGACGACCGTCTTGATGATCTCCCAGCCGCCCTTCTCGCCCCTGAGAAGCGACTCGGCGAAACGGAGCGCCTGCTTCATCGTGATGTTGCCGGGCAGCGGCGGCTCGTTCGGATCGACGACCGCCTCGACGACCGCGGGTCCGTCGGTCGCCAGCGCCTCGCGCAACACCGCTTCACACTCTTCCGGTCGTTCGATTGTGTAACCCGCCGCTCCGCACGCCCGCGCGAAGGCGGCGAAGTCAATCGGCTGCAATTCGACGCCGAACTGCGGGTTTCCTTCGAGCACCATCTGCTCCCACTTGATCATGCCGAGCACGTTGTTCTTGATGACGATCACCTTGACGGGCAGCTTGTACTTGACGAGCGTCGCCACCTCGCCCATGAGCATCGTGAAGCCGCCGTCGCCGACGACGCAGACGACCTGCCGGCCCGGATACGCGACCGCCGCGCCGATGCTGTACGGCAGCCCGTTCGCCATCGTCGCCAGCGTGCCCGATAGAGAGAACTGCATCTCGCCGCGCACGTCTATGTAGCGCGCGGCCCAAGTCGCAATCGTGCCGCTGTCGGACGAGACGATGGCGTCGTCGTTGAGTAGTTTGTTTAACTGGTAGGTAACGACCTGCGGCTTCATCGGCGCGTCTGTGCGCGTGCCGCGCGTCTTCATCAGCTCGCGCCAGCCCTTCATACCTTCCTGCGCGGACGCGAGGAAACTTCGATCCTCTTTTCGATCAACGAGCGGCAGGAGCGCGCGGAGCACGTCGCGGCAGTCGCCGACTAGCCCAATGTCCGCGGGGTGGCGCAGGCCGATGCGCGCGGAGTCGATGTCAACCTGCACGGTCTTGGCCTTACCGGGCTTCGGGTAGAACTCAAGGTACGGAAAACTCGTGCCGAGCATGACGAGCGTGTCGCAGCCGCTCATCACGTCCTGCGAGGGCGCCGTGCCGAGCAGGCCGATGCCGCCCGTCGTGTAAGGGCTGTCGTCGGGGACGACGGCCTTGCCGAGCAGCGGCTTGACGACGGGCGCGCCGACCTTCTCCGCAAGCCCTAGCACTTCGTCGCGCGCGCCGAGGCAGCCGCGGCCCGCGAGTATAGCGACGCGCTCGCCCGCGTTGATGATGCTGGCGGCCTCTTCGATCAGAGACTGGTGCGGCAGAGGGTATGCGGGCGCGTAGAGGTTCGCGCTGTGGCGCGGGATGTTGGCGTCTGATCGCTCGGCGTCGTCCGAAGTCCAGTCCTGAATGTCTTTCGGGATCGTGATGTGCGCGACGGCGCGGCGCGCGAGCGCGGTCTTGATCGCCTCGTCGAGCACGTTGTTGACGTGCGCGGGCCCCATGACGCGCTGGTTGTAGGCGGCCACGTCCATGAAGAGCTTGTCGAGGTCAACGTCCTGCTGGTAGTGCGTGCCGATCATGTCGTGGAAGGTGTGGCCCGTTATGGCGAGGACGGGCTGGCCGTCGCACTTGGCGTCGTAGAGGCCGTTCAGAAGATGGATGCCGCCGGGGCCGGACGTCGCCATGCAGACGCCGAGGCGGCCCGTGTATTTGGCGTAGCCGCAGGCGGCGAAGGCCGCGGCCTCCTCGTGCCTGACCTGTATGAACCTGAGCTGATCCGTGTGCGTGCGCAGCGCCTCGAAGATGCCGTTGATGCCGTCGCCGGGGAAGCCGAAGACCGTGTCAACGCCCCACGCGATCAGCCTCTCGACGAGTTTGTCCGCAACTGTCTTTGCCATCTCTAACCTTCCCCTGTGTCATGCGAGTTCGGGAGTTCGAGGCCGCCGCGC
Organism: Acidobacteriota bacterium; assembly: GCA_020201365.1. Taxonomy (GTDB): domain Bacteria; phylum Acidobacteriota; class Blastocatellia; order Pyrinomonadales; family Pyrinomonadaceae; genus JAIVGV01. The sequence goes on along the minus strand of JAIVGV010000264.1, from coordinate 7,077 downwards.
GCCGAAGCGCCGCGGCCACGAAGATACGCGCGCAGGCTGAAGCGCGAATGAAAATCGGATGAACTTTTTTTCAGGATGCGGGAGGTTGCTAACGGAAAAGTGTGGCGGAAGAATTTTAAAGGTCGGACTTTTTCACTGCGCGCCGGACTCGCCTGAAAACTCCCACCTGAAATTATCTTCATACAAATTTCATCTCGGCTTCAGGGGCGCGATGTATCTTCCAGCACACGGGTGAAACTGGAGGTCGCTGACAGATCGCGCTGGTGCGTCTGTTTGCACTCTGTTCTTTGCGTCTTCGCGTCTTTGCGTGATCAAACCTTTTCACGCGAAGACGCGAAGACGCGGAGATGAGTTCTGAATCTATTAACGAAGTTCTGTCCCTCGCAGGACACACGATGACCGAGACCATCCCATTCCCGCAGCGCGACGTGCCGCCGCTGGCGCGCGTCAGGCAGCGCCTCTCGTCCGATCACATCGCGGACGTGCGCCGCGAGACCAGAGAGCGGCTGCTCTCGGCAGGCCTGCGCGAGAAGATCAAGCCGGGCGCGGTCGTCGCCGTCACCGCCGGCAGCCGCGGCATGGGAGGCTTCGTCGAACTCGTCGCGGGCTGTGTTGACGCGATCAAACAGTGCGGCGGCGAGCCGTTCGTCATTCCCGCGATGGGCAGCCACGGCGGCGCCACCGCCGAAGGGCAGACCGAAATCCTGCGGCGGCTCGGCGTAACCGAGGAGTCCGCCGGCGCGCCCGTGCGCGCGACGATGCACACGCACGCGCTCGGCACGTCGGAGACGGGTGCAATCGCGCACTTAGACGATCTCGCGGCGGTCGCGGACGGCGTCATCGTCCTGGGCCGGACGAAGACGCACCCGGAGAACACCGCGGGCGTCGCTTCGGGTCTGCTCAAGATGGTGACGGTGGGGCTCGGCAAACAGGCCGGCGCGCAGGAGGCGCACACGCACGGGCTCTGGGACTCCGTGAAGGCCGTGCCGAAGCTGACGATGGCGAGGGCGAAGATTCTCTTCGGCGTCGCCGTCGTCGAGAACGCGTTCCGACAGCCCGTCGTCATCGAGGTCGTGCCGCCGGTTTATGAGGCGTTCAAGGAGGCGGACGAGCGCCTGCTCGAAGCCGCGAAGCCGCACGTGGCGAAGCTGCCGTTTCAACAGCTCGACCTGCTCGTCGTTGACGAACTCGGCAAGAACATCTCCGGCACGGGGATGGACTTGAACGTCATCGGCGACTGGCGCATGAAGGGCGGCGAGCACGCTCCCGACTTCCGCCGCATCGCGGTGCTTTCGCTCACGCACGCCTCGCTCGGCAACGGGCTCGGCATCGGCCTCGCCGACTTCACCACGCGCCGCTTCTTGGAGGAGTACGACGCGGCCGTCACCTACGTGAACCTGCTGACGGCGACCGAGCCCGGCGCGCTCAACACGCGCGAGGGGCCTCTGCCGCTCGCGCTGCTGTCAGATCGCGCGGCCATCGGCGTCGCGCTTTTCTCCTCGCTCGCCGGCGAGAGTCCTCGCGTCTGCCGCGTCAGAAGCACCGCGCGGCTCGCCGAGTTCTGGGTCTCCGAGGGGTTGCTCGAAGAGGTGGAACAGAACGACTCGCTGAGCGTAGAGGAGAAGCCCGCCCCGCTCGAATTCGACGGGGCGGGCAATCTTTTTTAATCGCACGCGCCGCGCGTTATCGTTTCGCGCGGCGCGTTTTTGTTACGAGCGACGGGTTGTCGTTCTCGCGAACGACGCGAAAGAGATCGAATGGCGACACAGTTAGAAACGGGACGGGGCGGAACTAAGAACGCCGCGCGCACGCTCGTCACTATCGAGACGCGAACCCCGCCGACGCGCTTGCACGACAGACTTCAGACGGGCACGAAGCAGACTATAACTGTTGACGTCACCGCTCTCGAAGCCGACTTGCGCGCGCGCGTGCGCGGCGAGGTGCGCTTCTCCGGCGGCGACCGGGGGATGTACGCGTCCGACGCGTCGAACTACCGCATGATCCCGCTCGGAGTCGTCCTGCCGCGCGACGCCGACGACGTGATCGAATCGGTCGCGGCTTGCCGCCGCCATGGGGCGCCCATCTTCGCGCGCGGCGGCGGCACGGCGATTCCGGGGCAGACCGTCAACGACGGACTGCTCTTCGACTTCTCGAAGTACATGAACCGGCTCGTCGAACTCGACCCGGACGCGAAGCGCGCGCGCGTCGAGCCCGGCATCGTCCTCGACGAGCTGCGCAACGCCGCCAACAGGTACAACCTCACGTTCGGACCCGACCCCGCCACGCACAGCCGCTGCACGCTCGGCGGCATGATCGGCAACAACTCCTGCGGTACGCACTCTGTGATGGCGGGCGAAACGTCCGACAACATCGAGGAGCTTGAGATTCTCACCTACGACGGCGCGCGCATGAGGGTCGGCGCGACGAGCGACGAAGAGTTGGAGAAGATCATTCGCGAGGGCGGCCGTCGCGGCGAGATTTACTCGAAGCTCAGGGCGCTGCGCGACAAGTACGCCGACGCGATCAGAAAGAACTTTCCGAGAATCCCGCGCCGCGTCTCCGGCTACAACCTGCCGGCGCTCTTGCCCGAAAACGGCTTCCACGTCGCGCGCGCGCTCGTCGGCTCCGAATGCACGTGCGTCCTCGTCCTCGAAGCGACGACGCGGCTCGTCTATTGGCCCCCCGTGCGCTCGCTCCTCGTCATCGGCTACGAGGACATCTTCCACGCCGCCGATCACGTCACCGAGCCGTTGCCATTCAAGCCCATCGCGCTCGAAGCGCTCGACGACACGTTCATCGACGACATGAAGAAGAAGGGCATGCACCCGAAGAACCTGAACATGATGCCCGACGGCCACGCGTGGCTGCTCGTCGAGTTCGGCGGCGAGAGCAAGGAGGAATCCGACGCGAACGCGCGCAAGCTGATGGACGCGTTCAAGCGAAGGGGCGACGCGCCGCCGCTGAAGTTGTTCGACAACCGGGCGCACGAGAAGTTGATCTGGCACTTGCGCGAAGAGGGCCTAGGCGCGACCGCGAAGATTCCCGGCGAGCCGGACAATCACGAGGGGTGGGAGGATTCGTCCGTGCCGCCTGAGAAGTTGGGCGACTACCTGCGCGATCTCAAGAAGATGCTCGACAAGTACAACTACACGGGGCCGCTCTACGGCCACTTCGGGCAGGGATGCGTCCACACGCGCCTCACATTCGATCTCGTGACGGCCGACGGCATCGAGAAGTGGCGACGGTTTCTCGCAGAGGCTTCCGATCTCGTCACCTCCTACGGCGGCTCACTCTCCGGCGAGCACGGCGACGGGCAGGCGCGCGGCGAGTTGCTGCCCCGAATGTTCGACGCCGAAATGATCGAAGCCTTCCGCGAGTTCAAATCCATCTGGGACCCGCAGTGGAAGATGAATCCGGGGAAGCTCATAGACCCTTACCGCGTTGACGAGAACCTGCGACTCGGCACGACTTGGAATCCGCCGAAGGTCGAGACGCATTTCCAGTACCCGGACGATCACCGCAGCTTCGCAGAGGTGACGGAGCGTTGCGTCGGCGCGGGCGTCTGCCGCCGCCATGAGGGCGGGACGATGTGCCCGAGCTACATGGTCACGCGCGAGGAGAAGCACTCGACGCGCGGGCGCGCGCGCCTGCTCGGCGAGATGATCCGCGGCGAGACGATCACCGACGGCTGGCGGAGTGAAGAGGTGCGCGAAGCGCTCGATCTCTGCCTCGCCTGCAAGGGCTGCAAGGGCGAGTGCCCCGTGCAGGTGGACATGGCGACCTACAAGGCGGAGTTCCTCGCTCACTACTACGAGGGTCGCCTGCGCCCGCGCTCCGCCTACACGATGGGCCACATACACACCTGGGCGCGACTCGCCGCGCTCGTCCCGCACGTCGCGAACTTCCTCACGCGCGCTCCCGGCTTTAGCGCGATAGCAAAACTAGTCGCAGACGTTCACCCGAACCGAACGATCCCGAAGTTCGCTCCTTACACGTTCAAACAGTGGTTCGAGAAACGCGCGGCGCGGCAGCCAGCGATCAGCAATCAGCAGTCAGCAACCAAGCGCGTCATCCTCTGGCCCGACACATTCAACAACCACTTCCACCCGCGGACGGCCGAGGCCGCCGTCAACGTGCTCGAAGCCGCGGGCTTCGAGGTTCAAGTGCCGCGCCGAAACGTCTGCTGCGGTCGGCCGCTCTACGACTGGGGGATGATCGAAGAGGCGAAGTCGCTGCTGCGCGAGATTCTGTCTCTGCTTAAGGAGCCGATTGAACAGGGCGTCCCCGTCGTCGTGCTTGAGCCGAGCTGCGCGACGGTCTTCCGCGAGGAGCTGCTGAACCTCTTCCCGAACGACGAGGACGCGAAGCGGCTCGCCGAGCAGACCTTCCTTCTAAGCGATTTTCTTGAACAGAAAGCACAGAACTTCCAGCCGCCGAAGCTGCACGCGAAGGCCGTCGTACACGGGCACTGCCATCACAAGTCGATCATGAAGATGGAGGCAGAAGAGTCGGTGCTCAAAAAGATGGGCGTCGATTACGAGATGCCGGAGACGGGCTGCTGCGGCATGGCCGGCGCGTTCGGCTTCGAGAAAGATCACTACGACATCTCGCTCCAGGTCGGCGAGCGCGTGCTCCTGCCCGCCGTGCGCTCGACGCCGAAGGACACGCTCGTCATCAGCGACGGCTTCAGTTGCCGCGAGCAGATCGCGCAGCAGACGGATCGGCGCGCGCTGCACCTCGCCGAAGTCATCCAGGCCGCCCTGCACGACGGCGCGCGCGGGATCGGTGGAGATTACCCGGAGCGAAAGTATTTCGAGTTGAACCAGATTCCGCAGTCACAGCTCGCTGCGGGGGCGCGCACGGCCATCGCCGTCGGCGCGGGAGCGCTGCTCGTGGGCGCGGCGGCGTGGGGGCTGAAGAGGGCGCTGTCCGGCAAGGCTGACGGACATCACAAGAGCAAATTCAAGAAGGAGAGGAACGATGGCAGACACCACTTGGAAAGCGCACACGGAACACGGCGACATTAGCACCAAAGAGAAGAACGACCTGCCCGAAAGCGTCTTCGCTTTTCCCAAGCAGCGCAAAGAGCCGCTGACGGACGCCGAGCACGTCAGGAACGCGCTGGCGCGCTTCGATCAGGTCGAAGACGTGTCCGATGAGGATCGGGATCAAGCCTTCGCCAACATCAAGAAGGCGGCGGAGCACTACGGCATCAACGTCGAGGAGAAGAGCTGGCGCGATCTCGACAAGAAGCCGCACACGAAGAACGCCGCGCATTGAGCCGCGAGCGGCAAGGGGCTCGCCGTCTTCATGCCCTGTGAAAGCGCAGATTTTCACGCCGGGGCTGCGCGGCGTAGCCCCGGCGTGAAAATTTTATCTACCGGCGGGTCTGCCCGCCTCCGCGACGGGGCTACAGGGCGCGACGCTCGCCGCGCGCTGGGCGGGCGAAAGTTTACTTTGAAGCGTTGCAAGATGGAGAGGGACGACGAGCGGATCGGTCGCGTCAAGCGCGCGCTTGCGGAAGCAGGGGTGGACGCGCTGGTCTGCTCGCTGCCCATGAACGTGTTGATGCTGTCGGGCTACTGGCCCGTAGTGGGCGCGTCTCTGGTTCTCTTCGCGCGTGAGGGGCGCGTGACTCTGTTAGTGCCGGAAGACGAGGAAGAGCTTGCCGGGAAAGGCTGGGCCGGCGAGGTACGCACGTTCTCGACCGGATCGCTTGAAGAGATAAAAAGCGTCGCCGAGAGCGTGCTGGGGCCGCTCTCCGAAGTCGCGCGCGAGTTGGGGGTCGGGCGCGGGCGCGTCGTGGGCTTCGAGGATAATTCCGTCAGCGAACCTCTCCCTTACGCCGCGATGCATCTCTACGGCGCGAGCATCAGGCGGCTCATCGGTCAGACGATGCGGTTCTGCGCCGTCGTCCCTGCCGGAGAACTGCTGGCGCGACTACGCGCGGTTTTATCGCCGCATGAAGTGGGCCGCGTGCGCGCCGCCTGCCGCGTCGCGGAGGAGGCTTTTAGGCGGGGCGCGCGGGGCGTGCGAGCGGGCCTGCGGGAGACTGAAATCGCCGCCGCCTTTCGCGAGCCGCTGAGCACCGTCGGCACGGGCTTCGACGGCGTAGCGCGCGCCGACGGCTTCACCTTCTGCATGTCCGGCGAGAACTCCGCGGAGGCTTACGCCTCTTACCAGCGTTCGCGCGGGCGAGAGTTGAGGGACGGAGACCTGGCCCTCGTGCATTGCAACTCTTACGCGGACGGGTTCTGGACGGACATCACGCGCACGTTCTGCGTCGGCGCGGCGGACGCGGGGAAGCGGCGTATGTACGAAGCCGTCTTCGCCGCGCGCCGTGCGGCGCTCGCGGCAATCCGGCCCGGCGCCGGCGCGGCCGAAGTTGACGAGACGGCGCGACAGGTGTTGACGGCATACGGGTTCGGCGCGGAGTTCAAGCACGGGCTGGGCCACGGCGTAGGCTTCGCGGCGATCAATCACAACGCGCCGCCGCGCCTGCACCCTGCCTCAACCGACGTTCTCGAAGCGGGCATGGTCTTCAACGTCGAGCCCGCGATCTACTTCGAGGGCTACGGCGGGATGCGCCACTGCGACGTGGTGGTCGTCACCGAGGAAGGCGCCGAGGTGCTGACGCCGTTCCTGTCGTCGGTCGAGGAGTTGGCGATCACCTGAGCACGGCCGTTTCAGTCGGGAAGGAGTGGGAGTGATGCGTTTCAAGGATAAGGTCTGCCTCGTCTCCGGCGGCGGCTCCGGGATAGGCAAGGTGACGTGCCTGCGCCTCGCGCGCGAGGGCGGGCGCGTCGCCGTGCTGGACATCGACGACGACGGCACGGCGACCGCGCAGCAGATCAACGAGTCCGGCGGCGAAGCCATCTTCGTCAAGACCGACGTGTCGAAATCCGAGCAGGTGCAGGCTGCGGTCAAGGCAGCGGTGGACAAGTGGCAGCGCATTCACGTCGTAGTAAATGATGCGGCGATGATGACGTTCAGGCCCGTCGTCGAGTTGCCGGACGAGGACTGGGACAAGGTGCTCGGCGTGAACCTGCGCTCGGTCTTCCTCCTCTGCAAGTACGC
>JAIVGV010000205.1 GCA_020201365.1 Acidobacteriota bacterium | reverse complement strand
TCGCCGCCGTGTACTCCTTCTCGTTCGTCGAAGCCATCAGCGCGCGGTCGGCGTGCTGCGCCTTCTCGCGCGTCGCGGCGATCTCGGCTTCGAGCGCCGCGCGGCGTTCGCGGGCGGCGTCGCGCGCCGCCTCGGCGGTCTTAAATTCGAAGGCGCGCTGGTCGAACTCCTTGTCGATCTCAGCGCGCCTTTCGTTAACGGCATCCAACTCGGCTTCCAGCCTGCGGATGCATGTGTCTGCGTTCTGCAAAGCGATTAACTGTCGCAACTCCGCTTTCACTATTATCAAACCTCCACGATTAAGCCACAGGGCACGAACGCGCCCCCCTCAGAAACATAGATAATCGCACACACGCAACAGCAGTGACAAGCGACGGGGAAGCAGCGACAGGTGACGGTTGACGGGTGACAGGTAAGAAGAATGCGTTAGCTGTTAGCTTTTGGTTTTTCCTACCACCTGTCACCCGCCACCTGTCACCCGCAAAACTATCTTTCCGAAGTTCTCGTTCGCCTCCATGCGCTCGTGCGCGGCGCGAACGTCCGCGAGGTCGAAGACGGAATCAACGACCGCGCGCACCGCCCCCCGCGCGAGCAGCGGGACGACGTGCGCGGCGAAGAGCCGGACGGCGCGCGCCTTCTCCTCCCCGGAGCGCGCGCGCAAGATCGTGCCCGCGAGCCGCAGCCGCTTCGACATCACGACGCGCAGATCGAGCTGCGCCACGGAGCCCGCCAGCGTGCCGACGAAGACGAGGCGACCGCGGTAGCTGAGCGCGTCTAAGTTCGCCGCGAGGTACGACGCGCCGACGAGATCGAGGATGAGATTCACGCCCGCGCCGTCCGTCCGCCCGCGCACCGCGTCGGCAAAAGCTTTCGGATCGTCGGCGACCACGACGCCCTCGTCCAAACCAAATTCGCGTGCGCGTTCGAGCTTCGCCTGCGTCCGCGCCGTGCCGAACGTCTGCGCCCCGGCGGCGCGCGCGAGTTGGAGCCCCGCGAGCCCGACGCCCGACCCGACCGCGTGCACGCCGACGCGCTCGCCCACCGTCAAGCCGCCTTGCGTGAAGAGCGCGTCGTGCGCCGTGATGAAGGCTTCGGGCACGGCGGCGGCTTCCTCCCACGAGAGGTTTTCGGGGACGCGCGCTAGCGCGCTCTCCGCCGCGACGACGTACTCGCCTTGCGCCCCGCCCGCCGCGATCCCGAACACGCGGTCGCCTTCGCGCCACGCGCGCGCCTCCTCTCCCAACTGCTCGACGACCCCCGCGAACTCCAAGCCGGGAACGTCCTGCGGCGCGCCAGCCGGAGCCGGGTACAGCCCGCGCCGCTGCAACAAGTCCGCGCGGTTCAGCGCCGCCGCGCGGACGCGCACGCGCACGCGATCACCGACCGCGACGGGGCGCGCCACCTCGCGCACTTCCAGATTCTCCGCCCCGCCGTGCGCCGCGATGACGACGGCGCGCATACGCTCTTGGCTCATGCCGAGAGCGTAAATCGTAAATCGTGAATCGTAAATAGGGAGGGCGGGCTTTCTCTATTCGCGATTTACGATTTACGATGCACGAGTGCCGACGACGTTCGTCATCGTTAACCACGCGGCGGCGCGCGCGCGCGCGGCTTGGGCGGAGGCGCGGCGTCTGCTCGAAGCGGCTGGCGTCCCGTTCGACGCGCACGAGGCGCGCGAGTTCGGCGACGCGCGCGCACAGGCTCGCGCCGCCGTCGCGGCGGGCTACCGCACCGTCGCGGTGGTCGGCGGCGACGGCACGCTCGGCGAAGTCGTCAACGGCTTCTTCACGACTGACGGCGACGACGCGACGAGCGCGAACGCCGACCCGACGCCCGCGCTCGCGCTGCTGCCCGCGGGGACGGGCAACGACTTCGCGCGCGCGCTCGAAGGTCAACGCGCGTCGCTCCTGCACTGGGTCGGTCGCCTCATCGCGCACTGCCACTACGGACGGGACGAGCCCGCGCCGGGCGAGACGGTCGCGCGGCTCGGCGGCGCGGCGACGCGGCGCGTTGACGTGCTGCGCGGCGCGTTCGCGGCTTCGCGGGAAGGTGAGGGCGCGCGCGACTTCTACTGCCTGAACGCCGTGACGCTCGGCGTGGGCGCGCGGGTGGCGGCGCGCGTGGCGGCGCAAGGGAGTCTCGCGAGGAAGCTGTCGGGCGAGGCGCGCTTCGCGCTCGCGGCGCTGCCGGAGATCGCGCGCTGGCGCGAGCGGCGGGTGCGCGTGCGCGTGGACGACGCGGAGGCGCGCGAGTTGAGGACGAACCTCGTCGCCGTCGTCAACACCCCGTTCGCGGGCGGCGGCATGATGTTCTCGCCCGGGGCGCGCGTGGACGACGGGCTGCTCGACGTGGTGACCGCCTCGAAGCTTTCACGCGCCGCGCTCGCGCGCGAGATGACGCGCGTCCACGCGGGCGGTCACGTCCGCAACCCGCGTGTCTCAATCGAGCGCGGCGCGCGCGTCCGCATAGAACCTGTGACCGAAGGCGACGCGCTCCTCGTCGAAGCCGACGGCGACGTGCGCGGCGCGACGCCGCTCGAACTTCACGTTGTGCCGGGCGCGCTGCGCGTGGTCGTCTGAAAACGATGAAGTCTGAACGCGGAACGATGAAGTGAAAGTCTTTTGCTCTCACTTCATCGTTCCGCGTTCAGACTTCATCGTTTGCCTTGGAGGTCTCTTGGCGCTCGATGTCGAGGACTTTGGCGAGGCGTCGGAGGTGGCGCTCCTCGCCCGTGAAGCGCGCGGCGACGAAGGCGCGGACGATCTCCAAGGCGAGTTCGACGCCGACGACGCGCGCGCCGAGGCAGAGCACGTTGCAGTCGTCGTGCTCGCGCGACTGGTGCGCCGAGTAGGTGTCCGAGCAGAGCGCGGCGCGGATTCCTCTCAGCTTATTCGCCGCGACCGCCGCGCCGACGCCGCTGCCGCAGACGACGATGCCGATCTCGGCGCGACCTTCGCGCACGGCTTCTCCGGCTTGGCGCGCGTAGTCCGGATAGTCGTCCGGGCGCGCGCCGTCGTGCGTGCCGAAGTCTTCGACGTCGTGCCCCGCCGCGCGCAGCTCCTCCATGATC
>JAIVGV010000204.1 GCA_020201365.1 Acidobacteriota bacterium | reverse complement strand
ATAGAAGCCTCCTTTCGTTCCCTCCCGACCCTCTCTTCCCCCGCCTGCCCCACCCTACGCCCTCCACCCTTTGCGCCCGCGACTGCTCGAACTACTTGTCGGGCAGTCGCGGGCGCTCCTCGTTCTCCGAAGGATTCCGCCGTAATTGACTCCCGCCGCGTTTTCGGCTAAAAGCCTCCGCTGATTTCGCGCCGCCGACCGCGCGAGCCCGACGCCGACTTACTTCCGCGCCGACCCCGACGAAGACACGGAGCAAATCAATCATGCAAAGACGTTGGTGGCGCCTCCTCGTAAAGCTCGCAGCCTACGCGCTCGTCGCCGCCGCCGCGCTCGCCGCGGCGGCGATCACCTTCACGATGGGCTGGCGTCCCGTCGTCGGCGCGAAGGCGCGCGCGGTTGACCCCGCCCGCAGGTTCGAGCCGACGCCCGCTCGCCTCGCGCGCGGCGAGTACCTGGTCAAAGGCGTCGTCGGCTGCTACGAGTGCCACACGAAGACCGACGCGACGCGCGACCCGCCCGCGCGCGTCGCGCCCGACGGCAGCGGCGCGCTCTTCATCAACCAAGCCGACCTGCGCGTCGTCGCTCCCAACATCACGCCCGACCGGGAGACCGGCATCGGGGCGTGGAGCGACGACGCGCTCGCCCGCGCCGTCCGCGAAGGCATCGGGCACGACGGGCGCACGCTCTTCCCCGCCATGCCCTACCCCTTCTTCCGCCACATGTCGGACGAAGACCTCGCAGCGATCTACGCGTACCTGCGCACGCTCAAGCCCGTCCGCCACCGCGTTGACAACTCCGAGCCGCCGACCTACTGCAAAGTCTGCGGCAACCGCCACGGGCTCGGCGACCGGAACTGAGATTTCGAGCCCCAGAGGTTCGGGCAATGATCCAATCTGAAGCTGAGCGAAGGCGAAGGAAGATTCACCGCGGAGGCGCGGAGTCTTCGCGGAGTTTACGCGGAGGCTTGTCTTTCTCTGCGCGACCTCCGCGAGTTCTCCGCGCCTCTGCGTTGAGTCTCTTTGTGCTCGCGCTCTGCTGCACGCTCCCGCGGGACACACTCGCCAAAGGTCACACGCTGCGCGTGATGACTTACAACATCCGCACGGGCATCGGGGAGGACAAGCGGCTCGATCTCGCGCGCGTCGCCGACGTGATCAAGCGCGCGCGCGCCGATCTCGTCGGTCTCCAAGAGGTGGATCGCGGCGTCGAGCGCACGCACCGCGTTGACGAGATCGCGGAGCTGGCGCGCCTCACGGGCATGGAGTACGCCTTCGCCAACAACCTGCGCTACCAGGGCGGCTGGTACGGCGTCGCCATCCTCTCCCGCTTCCCCATCGAGGGCACGGATCACCGCCGCTACCTCAACACGCGCGAGGCTGAGCGGCGCGGCTTCGTCCGCGTCCGCGTCTCCGCGTGGGGTCGCCCGCTGGATTTCGTCACCACGCACTTGGACTATCAGCACGAGGACGGTCGCGTCTTCGAGGCGCGACAACTCCTCGAGGCGCTCGGCGACGACGGCAGCGTGCCGCTCGTCATCACCGGCGACTTCAACGAGGAGCCCGGCGCGGAAGCCTACCGGCTCACGCACGCGCGCTTCGCAGACGCCTGGTCGGACGCGCACGCCGACGGCGGCGGCGGCGACGATGTGGGTCGCACCTACCCCGCCGACAAGCCGACCAAGCGCATTGATTACGTCTTCTACAAACCGGGAGGGCTGCGCGCGACGGGCGCGCGCGTCGTCCAGACCGAAGCGTCCGATCACCGCCCGCTCGTCGTCACGTTCCGCTGGGACGATAAGCCATAGAGGAAAAAGTCAGAAGTCGGAACGACGGAGTGAAAGACGATCCGCCCCAACTCCATCGCTCGTCGTCCCGACTTCATCGTTTCTTCACTCCGGCAGCGCCCACGTCTCGCCGATCCCGGTGAGGGCGACGCGCCAGCGCTCTTCGCCAGCAGCATTGAGCATCCGTTGGATCGGCTCGGCGACGGGCTCGCGGCTGAGCTTGAAGGTCGAGTGGTGCATCGGGAGTATGAACCGTGCGTTCATCTGTCGGCTCATCGCCCAAGCCTGTTCGGGGTTGGCGTGCGCGTAAATCCACGGGTCGTATACGCCGATAGGTAGGATCGCCAAAACGATCTCCGCGTCGCGTCGGCGCAGACGCGCGAACGCGCTCGTGTAAGCCGTGTCGCCGCCGAACACAATCGCGCGCCCCCGCTTCTCGACGAAGAAGCCGCCGTAGCCGCGCTCGCGATCCGTGAGCTTGCGCGCGCCCCAGTGGTTCACCTCGACCGCCTCGACGCGCGCGCCCGCGACTTCGGTCGCCTCGCCCCACGAGAGCGCGTCCGAAAGGCGGAAGCGGCGCACGAGATCGAGGTTGCCGCGCTGGACGACGGCGCGCACGGAGCGCGGCAGACGCTTGAGCGTCGCCATGTCGCAGTGATCCATGTGCGCGTGCGAGACGAGCACGGCGTCCAAGCGCGGGAGTTCCCTCACGGTGAGCGCGGGCGCGACCATCCGGCGCGGTCCGAGCGTGACGCCGCGCGCCAGCCGCACGCCGACGCGGCGGCCCAGAACCGGATCGGTCAGCAGCCACGTGCCGTAAAAGTTAATGAGGACGGTCGCGTGACCGAGCCAGGCGACGGTCAGGCGGTCGTCAGACCACCGCGACGGATCGGGCTTGTGCGGCGCGGGAGCTATTGGCGTGCGCCGCTCCGCCAGCCTGTCTTCGAGAAAACGCCTTCCGAAACGCCGCGCGAACCCGGCGTAAGTTTTCAGCTCGCCCGCCCTCGTGCTCATATGTTCGTTAGATGCGCGAACGCGCCGCGATGTTCATTGCGGATTTCAACCCCCATTCCGCAATCTGCCCGCCTTGTTGTATCCTCGCCGCGTCTTTCCCGTCCGATCTCTCGGCTGCCTTCGTCGGAGGTTTCGATGCGCCCCACTTTACGCCAGAGTTTCGTCTTCCTGTGCGCGCACGCACTCGTTTTCGTGACGACCGCGCGGACGCCCGCGCAAAAAACTCAGCCGACCGCCGACGCGGCGCGCTCGCTCCACGCCCTCTTCGAAGAAGAG
>JAIVGV010000303.1 GCA_020201365.1 Acidobacteriota bacterium | reverse complement strand
GTTGTAGAAAGGACGAGACGGGGTCATCGCTCGTGAATAACGCGCGCGGAGATTATACGCCATCGGAGCGCGCGAGTTCATGCGAAAGAGTTGTGATTTCGCCGCGACGCGGCTGCGCGTTCACAGGCGCGAATAGGTGAGCCCGGTCTGCCCCTGGTACTTGCCGCCGCGATCCTCGTAGGAGGTGGAGCAGTCTTCGTCGGACTCGAAGAAGAGCACCTGACCGATCCCCTCGTTGACGTAAACGCGCAGAGGCAGATCGGCGAGGTTGGCGAGTTCGACGACGAGGCGACCCGTCCAGCCCGCTTCGAGAGGCGTCGTGTTGACCAAGAGACCGGCGCGCGCGTAAGTGGACTTGCCGAGCGCGACGCCGGTGACGTTGCGGGGCATGCGGAAGGTCTCGACGGTGACGCCGAGGGCGTAGGAGTGCGGGGGCATGAGGTAGTAGCGCGAGCCGTCGTCGGTCGTGCGGATGGGCGGCTCGACGAGGGACTCGGCGTCGAAGCGCTTGGGATCGATCTCGCGCCCGTGGATGGGCGAGAAGACGCGGAAGCCGTCGTCCGCGAGGCGCATGTCGTAGCCGTAGGAGGACGCGCCCGCGGAGATGATGCGGCGCCCCTCGATCTCGCGGACGAGTCCGGCGCTGAAGGGCGAGATCAGTTGGTGCTCCTCCGCCATGCGGCGAATCCAGCGGTCTGATTTGACGGTCACGTTCGGCTCACGCTCCTCGTCTGCTCTCGTTGATTGCGGCGCGCAAGAAGAAGCTCTCGCGCGGCGGATCGGAAGAAGGCGACAATCTTCCAACAAACCGAGGCGCCGCCGCAAGGCTCGCGCGTGGCGCAAGGCGCGGGGAGTGCGAGAGGGGCGTCGCGAAGCTCGTCAACTTCGCGACGCCCCTCTCGGTTGTCCGGCGTGCCGCGTGCGCCCGCGTGAGCGCGACGCGGTCACATGACTGTTACTGTTGCACCGCCTCGACGATGACGAAGAAGCGGAAAGACCCGCCCTGCTTGACGCCGAGGCGGAAGGTGACGTCGGCTACCGCCCCGTTGGCCAGCGGCGTGCCCAGCGTGAACGCCCCCGCCGTCACGGTCGAGTTGAGCCCGCCGCCGTTCGGCTGGGTGGGCGGCTGCTCGAGCGTCAGCGCGCGGACGGCGACGTTCTGGCTGCCGCACGCCGCGCTCGTCGTCACGTTGACGACGGGCGACGTGAGCAGCCGCAGGTCGGCCGTCCCGACCGCCGGCTCCGACGAGCCCGTGATCGTGGTGACGTCGACGACGCGGAACCTGAGGCGCGTGACGTTCGCGCCCGTGTTGTTCGTGAACCGCCGCCGGATGTCGAGGTAGCCCAGGCTGTAGGTGCCCGTGCCGCTGCCCGTCGTCGGCGCCGGATCGACGTAGTTCGGCGTCGAGTTGCGCTCGCGGTTCGGCGGCGCGCTCGACGACGTGCACGGGTCGATGAGCGACGCCTTGATCGTCGCCCCGAGGTTGACGGGTGACGTGAGGTTCTCCGGTCCCGGCGCGCCCAGGGTCGGCGTGCCCGCGCCGACGGTCGTGGCGGGCGTCGTCGAGACGAGCATGAAGTCGCTCGCGTTGTCGTTGGCGTCCTGCGGCAGACCCGTCAGGAGCTTGCGGGCGAGGCTGTACTCGGAGTCGAAGCCCGCGCCCGAAGTCGAGGCGAGCGTCGTGCCCTCCTGCATCAGGTCGCAGGCGACGCCCGCGTTCGAGGCGAAGCCGACGCCGTCCTTGCGCGCGGCGGTCGAGACGGCGAGCGGGTCGGCGGTCGTAAACAGCGCGACGTCGCGGTCGTTCTCGATGTCGGCGGTCATCGTCACATCGCCCGCGGCGTAAGACGCGAGCGAGTACTTGTTGCCGACGAGCAGGTAGTGACCGCGCGCCGGGATGACCGTGCCGTTCTGGACGGTGCCGACGAGCACGGGCAGGTCGGTGCACGACGCGCCCGACTTGAAGACGCCCCAGCCCGCCGAGGCGTCCGAAGCCTGCACGGTCACCTGCGAGTCCGAGTTGTTGTAGAGCTCGACGAACTCGTTGTTGTCGGCGTCCGTGCCCGCGCCCGGTCCCGACTCCCGAAGCTCCGAGATGAGGAACGTGCCGGGGGGGTTGGTCCCCTGCGTGATCGTGCCGGTCGCCGTCGTGTTGTCCAGCGTGCCGGTCGAGGGCGACGAGACGGTTAAGGTCAGCGTCTCGTCCGACTCGCCGGGGACGTTGTCGGAGCAGACGGTCACGGGGATGGTGCCGATCTTCGAGCCCGCCGGGACGGTCGCCGTGGCGTTGGTGGCGGTGATGTAGTCGGCTGTGCCGTCGCACGACGCCCCGCCCGTCGCGGTGCCGCCGCCGGTCGAGTAGTTGACGCTCAAGCCGCCGCCCGGCGCGGGCTGCGAGAGCGTGACGACGAAGAGCATCGTCGAAGTGTTGGGGAAGGTGTCGGGCTCGCTCTGCTTGGCGTCGTTGACGCGGACGTGCGTCGAGTTGACGGGCGTCAAGGTCGGGTTGGCCGTGCCGGCGACGTCCGGGTCGTCCGTCAGCACGTTCGAGAAGTTCGACCCCGAGACCGTGCCCTGGTTCGAGATGTTCGCCCCGCCGGAGTACGGGTCGTCAATGGTCACCTGGAAGGTGATCGTCACCGAGTCGTTCGGCGCGAGCGTGCCGATGTTGACGTTGACCGTGCCGCCCGAGCCCTGAATGACCGGCGTCGTGGGCTTCGTCTGCTTCTCGGACTTCGAGCCGCCCCCGGTCTTCGAGACGGGGGCTTGCGGCGACTGCTGCGACTGCTGCAACGCGCCGGGCTGGACCGAAGCCGCGACCGAAGCGTCAGCCTTCGCGGGCTTGATCACCTGCGGCAGCGAGACGAACGGCTGAGAGGTGATGTCGTTCGACGCGGGCTGCGTCGGCGCGGGCTGTTGCGTCGTCGCGTTGTCCGCGGAGGCGGGCGGCGTCAGATCGTCGCCGAGGTTGGCGATGGGCGGCGGCGAGCACGACTCGTTGATCGCGGGCGGCAAAGTCGGCGTGGTGTTCACGACGACGATGTTCACATCCGCGAAGACGGTCGGCGGGCCGGTCGGGTTGTTAGCCACGGCCACCGACGCGGCGCACGCGCCCGTGCCCGTGCAACTGCCCTGCCCCTTCGTCAGGTTGAAGTGGCCGAAGGGCGTCTGCAGGAAGATGTCTGTGGTGGCGGCGTTATTGTCGAAGAAGTTGTTCGCCTCCGCGCCCGCGCCGCCGAGCTTCAGGTTCGTGACGCCGAACGAGTCCGTGCTCGCGCCCGCGCCCGCGACGACGAAGATGCCCGCGAAGGCGTTGACGTTGGCGGGCTCGGTCGTCGTGTTGCCGATGACCGTGGCGTTCAGCGTGCTCGCGCCGAGGAAGTTGCCGGTCGCGTCGTTGCTGTGGTTGTCAACGTTGTTGAGGCGGATGCCCTCCTCGGTGTACTGGCGTATGACGTTGTTCTTAATCAGCACCGTGCCCGTGCCCGTGCCCTGCTGGTCTATGTTGAGGGCGGCGGCGGAGGTGCCGAAGCCGCCGCCCGAGCTGTTCTGCCCGCTGATGCCGATGGTGTTGTTGAAGATGGTGCCGACGAAGTTGGCGCCGGGGCTGCCGGTCAACTGCCTGCCCTTGAAGATGAGCAGCGCGATGCCGAGCGAGTTGGCGATCTTGTTGCACGACACCTCGTAGGTCATGTTGCCGAGGCCGGAGAGTTCGGCGACGTGCGACGCGCCCGCCTGCGACGCGAACGGGTTGGCGTTGACGAGCGTGTTGCCGCGCACGACCGCGTCCACGTTGCCCGTCGCGCCCGTGTTGCTGTTGTTGAAGATGCCGACGAGGCGACCGAAGCCGAAGTTGAAGGTGTTGTTCGAGAGCGTGACGTTCATCGTCGTGATGCCGTTCTTAGCCTCGAACTGGAAGTCGTCGCCGGAAGAGTTGGCGAGCCCGCGCTGGCCCGAGCCGATGGCGTCGGGGTCTCCGATGAAGGAGTTGCTGACGGTCAGGCGGTTGAGCGTGCCCGTGTTGTTGTCAACCTGAATGTTGTGGAGGAAGCCGCCCGACACGGTGGAGCTGTCAATGAGTGCGCTCCCCGTGAGGTTCGAGAACTTGATGGCGTCCTCGCCCACCTGGATGTCAACGTCGGCGGCGGCGCTCGTGCCGTTGTTGCCGTCAATGACGGAGGTCTGGAACGTGAAGCCGTTGACGGTCTTGCCGCGGATGGCGAAGTTCGGGTGGTTGTCTATGTGCATCCGCGTGAGCGAGACCGAGGCCACGTCTTCGAGATAGACGCCGATGCCGCCGGTCGAGTTGTCAGCCCCCGAAGTGTTCGTGATGCGTCCGCCCGTGCAGGTGCCCGAAGAGGCGAAGGTGCACGTGCCGCCGCTGCCCAGCACGCTGAAGCCGCCGGGGCTGCCCGTCGCCGAAGTGAACTTGAGGAAGATTCCGTTGGAGGAGACTGCGCTGCCCGTCGTGTTGACGGTCGTCAGTTGCATGTTGAGAGGCGTCTTACTCCCGCTGCTCGTGCCGTTGATTAATACCGCAGTGCCGCTGGTCGTCGTGATCGTGCCGCTCGTCGAGGTGATGGCGCCGGTGTTCTGGGTGGCGACGAGTCCGTTCTGGCCGGAGTCGGGCGTGACGGAGAGCGAGCCGAAGGTGATCGCGCCGGAGTTGCCGGTGCCCGAGCCGCCGAGGCTGATGCCGGTCGAGCCGGAGCCGTTGACGGTCGTCGAGCCGAAGTTGAAGGTCGCGCTGGAGCTTGTGACGTTGATGCCGATGCCCGTCGGGTTCTGCATGTTCGTCGTGCCCGCGGTGAGTGAGCCGGTGACGCTGCTGAGGGTCGTGCCCGTGCCGCCGCTGTTGGTCGAGGCGAGCGTCGTCAGGTTGATGCCGATGGCTACGCCGCTTGCGTTGATGGCCGGGGCGACCTGCGCGCCGACGCCCGTCGTGCTGATGGAGCTGCCCGCGGCGGTCGTGACGTTGACCGCGCCGCCGCCCGCGAGGTTCATGCCCGTGCCGTTCGAGGTCGTCAGCGAGAGCGTGGCGAAGGTGAGCGTCGCGCCGGTGTTGGTGCCCGACCAGTTGACGCCGTTGCCGCCCGTCGAGGACTTCGTGACGGTCGCGCCGCCCACGAAGTTGATGCTCGTGCCGTTGGCGGCGTTCTGGATGTTGACGACGTCGCCGGTACTCGAAAGAGTGGCCGCGCCGTTGATGGTGACGTTGCCGCCGCCGCCGGTGTGCGTGAAGGCGAGACCCGAGATGCTGGTGTTGGCGGTGAGCGTGCCGAAGGTGCGCGTGCCCCCGGAGTTGTTGTTAAGCTCGACGCCGTTGGTGCAGGTCGAGACGCTCGTGTTGCCGAAGTTGATGTTGTAGGTCGTCGTGCCGACGAGGATGCACTGCGTGGTCGAGGTCGAGACCGTGGTCGAGCCGAAGCCGATGGTGCCCGAGCCCGTGATGCCCGCGAGGTTGATGCCCTGCGCCGCGCTCGAAGTCGTCGCCACGCTCGCGAAGCCGGAGGTTGCGCCGAACGTGCCCGTGGAGAGGTTGAGCGCCTGCCCCGTGCCGTTAAGGATCACGTCGGGCGTCGTCGAGTTGCCGACGGTGAGCGTGCCGAAGGTCGTGCCCGAAATCTTAGCGCCCGTCCCCGTGTTGCCGACCGTGAAGCCGCGCAGCAGCGGCGCGTTGCCCGCGCCCGCCGGGAGCGGGATGGCGTTGGCGTTCGTCGTCGAGATGGTCACGCCGGAGGGCGTCGCGTTGGTCGTCGGGAGCGCGTCGCTCGCGGTCGGGACGGTGAGCCCCGCGATGTTGGCGAGCGTGTCGGAGGCGCCCTGCCCGATGAGCTTCTCGTTGGCTAAGAGCGCGTAGCCGCCCGTGACCGAGCCGTTGAAAATGAAGATCGCGTCGCCGGGATCGTCCGCGGCGGTCTGCGAGAAGCAGGAAGCCGAGACGCCCGTGTAGCAGTTAAACGGCGAGGTCAGGCGGCCGTCGCCGCCCGAAGGCGCGGCGGGGTTGATGAACCAGACGACGTTCGTGCCCGGCGTCGCCGTGCCGTTGCCGACGTTGAAGGTCGCGACGGCCGTGTCGGTCTTCCCGCCCGCGTCGGTGATCGTGTAGGTGAACGTGTCCGTGCCCGCGAAGCCCGGCGCCGGGTTGTAGCTGAAACTGCCGTCGGCGTTGATCGTGACGTTACCGCCCTGCGTCGAGGTCGAGGGGCCGGAGGCGGTGAGGCCCGTGTTGTTGCCTGTGTCGGGGTCGCGGTCGTTGGCGAGCAGGCCCTGCGCGGCGTTGGGCTGGATGCGGACGTTGCCGATGACGTTGTAGGTGTCGGCAATCGCGATGGGCTGCGTGTTGACGGAGCCGGGGACGAGCGTCGTGTTCGTGTCAACCGAGTCGGCGAAGTTGACGTTGTTCGCGTCCGCCGTGCCGTTGTTCGTGATCGTCACCGTGTATGTGACGACCTGCCCCGGCTCGGCTTTGCCGTCGGGCGTCGCCGAGTCGTCCCACGAGTCGGTCTTCGTCGCGACGATGTTGGGCGCGGTGACGATGTTCGGCGCGGGGAGAGCCACGTGCTTATCCGTGCCCGTGATCGTGCCGCCCTTGCGCGGCTGCTGCGTGGACTGCGTCGCCGAGGCGGGCGCGCGCTTGACCTTCGAGACCTGCGCCGGGACGGGCGCGAGCTGCGCGAAGAAGGTCAGGTAAGCGAGCAACAGGGCGACGTGAGTGCGGGAGCGGCGGGGCGCGAAACGGGGGAACGACTTGTTCATGACTCTCCTTGTGATAAAGCCTCGCGAGGGTGACGCGAACGGCGTGGAAATTACACTGCGGCGCGGACAGACTTTGCGTTCGGCGGCGTCGTTTTAAACCTTGCGACGCGGGGGCGGCGCGCGCCGCCCCCGCGTCGGTCAGCCTCAGTTCCTTGCAGGGAAGACGCCCTGGAGGGCGATGCAGAAGTTGAGCGTCAGGTACGGCTGCATGTTGTTGTGCGGGAAAGACGACCCGGCGGGCGTGATCATCTGGAACGCCATCTGCACGTCGGGGTTCGACGTCTTGTAGGCGTTGCCGCCCGAAGAGCGCGAGAGCGCGCGGGTCGGGTCGGGCGCGTTGAAGGTGGCGGGCGCGGCGTTCGCCAGCAGGTTGTGGGCGTGCACGGGCATCTCCGTTTGGAGCAGGGTCACGGTCTGACTCCCGGACTGCTCGCCGAGGTCGCGCAGGCTCAGCCCCTGCCCCTGCCCCGGGTGCATGGGAGCGTCCCCCTGTAGGTTCGGGAGCGCGAAGGTGGACTTGCCGTCGCCGCCGTAGAACGTGCCGAGCAGCGAGAAGAGAGCCGTGTTCTGCGAGATCGGCAGCAACTGCCCGTCGCAGAAAGCCCAGCCCGTCGGGGCGAAGTTGAAACCGAAAATGCGAATTTCAGCGACAAAAGGGTCGGACATCCTATTCCTCCTATTGGGTCGGGAACACCCCGAAGAGCGAGATGATGAAGTTGACGCAGAGGAACGGCTGACTGTTCTCGTGCGGCTGGCTGCCGCCGGCCGGGCCTATGCTTTGGGTGTTGAGCGACGCGCCGGGGGCTGCGCCCGTGTAGACCTTGACGCCCGCGCACTGTGCGAGGACGTTGCCCGTCGGGATGTTCTGCGTGCCTATGTCCGCGTTCACTACCAGCGCGTGGGTGTGGATCGGTATCTGGTTCGTCGTCAGCGTGACCGTCTCCACTCCGCCCTGCTCGCCCAGCGTGTAGTTGATGCCGTCCGAGCCCGTGCCCGCGTGGATGGGGATGCGACTCTGGAGGTTCGGCAGGGCGAAGGTCTCCTGGCCGTCGCCGCCGTAGGTGGTGCCGATGAGCGTGAAAAGTGTGTCGTTCTCCGAGATGGGTATCAGTTGGCCGTCGCAGAAGGCCCAGCCAGCGGGCGCGAAGCTGCCCCCGAACATTCTAATCTCTCCGACGAATGGTTCCGGCATGTCTCTCCTCCTCTAGTTCCGCGACGGGAAGATGCCCAAGAGGGCGACGACGAAGTTGAGCACGAGGTAGGGCATTCTGTTCTCGTGCGGCTGCGAGCCGCCCACGTTCGAGACCGAGGCGGGGTTGAGCGTCGTCAGGTTGCCCGACGGGCCGTTGTAGAGGCCCGTGACGACGGCGAGCGAGTTGCCGGTGGGCACGAACTGGTCGCCGTTCTGCGAAAAGCCCTGTGCCCCGTGGATGTGTTGAGGCAGCTCAGACATTATCAGGGTGTGCGCCGCCTCGCCGCCCCTCTCACCCTGCGTGAAGCCGGAGCCGAAGTGGATGGGGGCGCGGCCGCGCAGGTCGGGCAGCGCGAAGGTGGTCTGCCCGTTCCCGCCGTACGTGGTGCCGAACAGCGAGAAGAGCGCCTGGTTCTGGTTGATTGGCAAGAACTGGCCGTTGCAGAACGCCCAATTTCTGGGGGCAAAGTTCCAGCTAATGATCTTTATTTCGCCCATGAAGGGTTGTGACATTCGAAGCTCCTTTGCGAGTCGTAGCAGTGCGGGTTAGGGATCGGCGATCGGGGCTGAGGACGCGAAGGACAATCCTCGCAGTTAAGAGAGACTGGGTCGGTGGTGCTGTACCGCAGGACTCCGGCGCGCGCACGCCGCGGCGCCGTGCTTCATGATCTGACGTTGCTGACGAGGAGCGAAGGAAACTGTGACGCCTCGTGAGACCGTCCGGAAGACGGCGGTGATTGTAACGGTTCTCCCCCAATCTTATCAAGTGAATTTCCCAAGAAGTGGTACGCCGCCGCGCCGCGGGGGTTGTAAGTTTCGGCGCGAGGTAATACACTGTCACTCAGGCCGGCGTGCGAAGGGAATCTTACGCCGACCACCTGCCTCGTCAGTTAAAGTCCAAGTAGTTAAGATCCCCATAAGGAGCTACGATCCTTCCATGAGTCTTTCACGTCGCAAGTTTTTGCGCGCCGGGGCTGTGTCGGCCGTGCTCGCGGGGCTTGAGCTGAACCCCGCCAAGCTCGTCTTCGGCCAGCAGATGGGCGCGGGCGCCGCCAAGGGCGGCTTCACAGTCCCCTACGAAGCGAAGACCGAAGCCGTCTTCTATTTCACGCACGAGACCTTCGCGCCCTACCTGAACTCGACCTTCCGCCTCTCGCGCGGCAAGGGCATCGCGTTCGACGCGACGCTCGTCTCGGTCTCCGACACAGCCGCGAAGTCGCAGGCACGCGCGCGCGCTTTCAAGTCGCAGCCGCGCGAGGGCGCGTGCTTCGAGCTGAAGTTCCGCGCGGGCGAGCGCGACACGGTCTCGCAGGGAGTGTTCAAGATGAACCACGCGGCGCTCGGTCGCTTCTCGCTCTTCGCCGTGCCGGGCGAGTCCACCGCCGACGGCACGACCTACACCGCCGTCGTCAACCACATCGCCTAAGCGCGCGCCGACCGAGAGAGCCCGCCGCCGCGCCCCTCCCAGCCCCGACTGACGCTGCAAGTTTCCTTGCGAGACCTCATGGAAGAGCCCGCACAAGCCGCGCCCCGCGTCGAGCTGCGCGCGGTCGCGCCCGAAGACGACGAGTTCCTGCTCGAAGTTTACGCCAGCTCGCGCGCCGACGAGATGGCGCTCGCCACCCACTGGACGGACGAGCAGAAGCGCGCCTTCCTGCGCTGGCAGCTCGGCGCGCAGCGCGCGGACTACGAGCGCAACTACCCCGGCGCGGACTACGACGTGATCCTCGTTGACGGGCGACCGGCCGGGCGGCTCTGGGTCGAGCGCACGCGCGAAGGGATACACCTGCTCGACATCGCGCTCCTGCCCTGGGCGCAGCGGCGCGGCGTCGGCGCGTCGCTCGTCGGCGAACTCATCGAGGAGGCGCGCGCCTCCGGCAAGAGCTTGAGCCACACGGTCTTCATCACGAACGACGGCGCGCGCAGATTCTACGAGCGCCTCGGCTTCGTCGTCACAGGCGAGGCGGGCGGCGCGTACCTCCTGATGGAGTGGCGCGAGCCGAACGACAAAGCCGCGCGCGCCGACTGAAGACTCGCCCTCCAGGTTCGTCCAGAAAAGTCGTTCCGAAGATGCGGTTCACGGACGCGCGTGAGGCTGGCGGCGCGCTCGCGTCGAGGCTCTCTGATTACGCGGGGCGCGACGGCGTGGTGGTCATCGCCGTCGCGCGCGGCGGCGTCGGCGTGGCGGCGGAGGTCTCGCGGCGGCTCGCGCTGCCGCTCGACGTCGTCCTCGTCAGCAGGCTGCTCGCGCCGCGCCCGGACGATCCGCTCTGCGCGGCGAACGTCGCAGGCACTCCCTTCCTCGACGAAGGTCTGAGCGCGCATGCCGCGCGCGATCCCGCCTTCGCAAACTACCTCGCCCAAGCCGCCGCCGAACTCGGACGGCGCGCGCGCGCCTGCCGCGGCGCGCGCCCCGCGCTCGCGCTCTCAGGCAGGACCGTCCTCCTCGTTGACAACGGCGTGCGCACGGGCTCGACCTTACGCGCCGTAGCCCGCGCCGTGCGCCGGCAGCGACCCGCGCGCCTCGTCGCCTGCGCGCCCGTCGCCGACGCCGCGTCGCTCGGTGTCGTCAGGGGAAGTTGTGAGGAGTTCGTCTGCCTCGCCACGCCGGAGCCGTTTGGGCACGTCGGCATGTGGTACGCGGACTTCGCGCGCCCCTCCGACGACGAGATGCGCGCGACGCTCGAAGCGTCCGGGCGCGGCTAGTCTCGGCTTCACACGGACAGCCAACACGCGAACAGCCGACAGCCGCCTCACGCGCGGCGGCGATCCGCGGCGCCCGCGCGCGGCGACGCGGGTCGGCGTCAGACGTTCTTCAAGGCGCGCGCGAAGACGGCTTCGTAGCGGAAGCCGTCCTCCTCGCGCGCGATGGGGACGAGGAAGAGATCGCACGCGCCGAGCCGCTCGTGCTCCAAGTGGTAGATGTGCTGCTCCAGAAAGAAGTCGGGCGCGCCGCGGAAGACGATGGCGAACTGCTCCGAGTTCCCCACCCGCCTCGCCTCGCTCACCTCGATCAGTTCGATCTCGAGCGGCTCGCCTTCCGCGACCGGCAGCCGAAACTTCGTGTTCAAATTCTCCGCCAGCCCGTCGCGCGTCAAATCTTCAAGCGCCATCGCCACACGTCTCCTCGGTTAGTCTAACGATGAAGTCGGAACGATGAACGATGAAGTGAAGATAGAATAGTTTTACTTCATCGTCCCGCGTTCATCCTTCATCGTTCCCCTTCACTGCTGCTTCGGCTTCTCCTCGCCCAACTGCGCGAAGCGGATCGCGCCGTCGCCGACCTCGAAGCGCAGCGACGCGCCGCCCCCGCCCGCGCGCACGCGCCACGCGCGCGCCGTCTGCGGCGGCTCGCCTTCGCGCGGCGCGAAGGCGTCGTGCGCGCCCGCGATCTCGCCCGCGCGCAAGACGGTCGCGTCAACG
>JAIVGV010000203.1 GCA_020201365.1 Acidobacteriota bacterium | reverse complement strand
CAGGGGGGCTGAGGGGTTGGAGAGTCCGGTCGGATTGATTCGCGAAGAGGCGGCGGCTGGCGTCGCAGTCGTCGTACCGCACGCGCCGCGGCGCGAGCGGGTGTGGGCGGTTGATCGCGCGGCGGTCGTCGCGCTCGCGCTGCTCTTCGCCGCCGGCTTCGCGCTGCGGCTCGCTGGTGTAGGCGCGGTCGGCTTCGCCGAGGACGAGATCAACAAGCTCGACGCCGTCGCGTCCTACTCCCGCGGCGACATCACGCCCAACGCCGAGCACCCGATGCTCATGAAGACGCTGATGCTCGTCTCCACGCGCGCCGCCGCGTGGTGGAGCGACGCCGCACCCGACCCCGTTGACATTAGCGACGAGGCGGCGCTGCGCTTCCCGAACGTGCTCTTCGGCGCGCTCACCGTGCTGCCGCTCTTCCTGCTCACGCGCTCGCTCTTCGACCGACGCACCGCGCTCGCCGCCGCCGCGCTCTGGGCGCTCGGCGTCAACGCGATCACCTACAACCGCATCGCGAAGGAAGACACGCTGCTCGTCTTCTTCATGCTCTTCGCCTTCTACTTTTACATCCGCGCCAAGCAGGCGAGCGGCTTCGACGCGAGGTCGAAGCGCAAGTTCTACACGCGCAGCGGCGTCTCGTTCGGCTTGATGCTCGCGTCGAAATACTTCCCGCACTACTTCGGGCTCAACATGCTCTACCACCACCTCGTCCGCCTGCGCCGGCGCGAGCCGGGAGAGCCCGCGGGGCGCACGCCCGGCTACTTCTACCTCGTCGCGCTCGCGGCGTTCCTCGTCGCCGACCCGGCGATCCTGCTGCCGCAGACGTGGCGCTACCTCAACACCTACTCGGCGGAGCAACTGCTCACGCATCACGGCTACCTTCTGGGCGACGCGCTCTACGTCAACCAGGTTTCCGCCACGCCCTTCGGCACGCCGTTCTACTTCTACCTGCTCTTCCTCGCTACAAAAGTCCCGCTCCCGGTCGTCGCGGCGACGGTCGGCGGCTTCGCCCTCTGCCTGCGCCGCTGGCGCGAGCCGGGACCCGCCTTCGTCCTGCTGATGTTCCTGCTCTGGATCGTCCCCTACTCCGTCATGGGCGCGAAGTGGCTGCGCTACACGCTCAGCCTGATGCCCTTCGTTTACATGCTCGCCGCCGTCGGCGTCTCCGCGCTCGTCGGCTGGACTTCGACGCTCTTCAAACGCGACGCCGAACATGACGGCGAGCGTAACGGGCGACTCCCCGCGTGGCTCGCGCCCGCGCGACTCGCGACCGCGCTCGTCGTCCTCGTCTTCGTCGCAGCGCCCGCGCTCTCGGCTTACGCGAGCCGCCCGCACTACGCCATCTACACGAACGCGCTCGCCGCCGACCGCGCGGGCTACTACTTCCCGCACGACGAGTTCTACGACGACGGGCTGCGCGAGGCGATCCAGTTCGTCTGCGAGCGCGCCCCGCGCGGAGCTGTGCTCGTGCACGAGACGCCCGGCGTCGTCCGCTATTACCTCGGACGCTTCGGGCGCACAGACATCCAGTCGCGCGTCCTCTCCGACCCGCAGTTCCGCGTCGAAGACGCGCCGCGCCCCGCCTACTTCATCATCCAGCGCGGGCGCACCTACTTCGAGAACCGCGACAAGATGGACGACGTGCGCGCACGCCTCCCGAAAATCTACGAAGGCAGGATCGGCGGCGCGGTCGCGGTCGAGGTTTACGAAGCGCGCTGAGCGTGCGCGCCTTCGCTTTGCGTCTTCGCGCCTTGGCGTGAGAAATTGTCCACACGCAAAGGCGCGAAGACGCAAAGTTTTTCGGAGTCAGCCATGAAGGGACATTCAACTCGAAAGTCGCTCCCCGTCGCGCTCGTCATCATCGTCGCGCTCGTCGCGTCGTTCGCGCCCGCGCAGTCGCCGGGTGCGAGCCCGCGCCGCGCTTGGATCACGATCATCGCGACGACGGATCTGCACGGCAACCTGCTGCCCGTTGACTACTACACGAACAAGCCGGACGCGCGCGGGCTCGCCAAAGCCGCGACGATCATCCGCGCCGCGCGCAAAGAAAACCCGTCGGGGACGCTCCTGCTCGATTCGGGCGACACGATTCAGGGGACGCCGCTCGAATACTTTCACAACCGCATGAACGACGCGCCGCCCGATCCGATGATGCTCTCGATGAACGCGCTTGCTTACGACGCGATGGCTGTCGGCAACCACGAGTACAACTTCGGTCTCGGCGTGTTGGAGAAGGCGCGACACGAGGCGCGCTTCCCGTGGCTCTCGGCGAACACCTACAAGCGCGGCACGAACGAGACGGCTTACCAGCCTTACATCGTGAAGGAGCTGAACGGCGTGCGGGTCGGCGTGTTGGGGCTGACGACGCCGGGCATCCCCTCCTGGGAGAACAAGGAGAACTACGCGGGGCTCGAATTCCGCGAGCCGGTCGCGGAGGCGCGCAAGTGGGTCGAGGTCTTGCGCGGGAAAGAGCGCTGCGACTTGGTCGTCGTCGCGATGCACATGGGGCTCGAAGAGGACTTGCGGACGGGCGAGGTGACGCCCGGTCAGGCGCCGAACGAGAACGAGGGCGTGGCGATTGCCGAACAGGTCAAGGGCATTGATCTGATCCTGCTCGGACACACGCACCGCGAAATCTCAAGTCTTACGATCAACGGCGTCCTGCTGACGCAGGCGAATTACTGGGCACATCACGTCTCGCGCGCCGACATCTATCTCGAAAAGGACGAGCGCGGGCGCTGGCGCGTCGCGGCGAAGCAGGCGCACACGACGCCTGTGACGGACGCGACCGCGGTTGACCCTGAACTCGCGAAACTCGCGGAGCCTTACGACAGAGAGACGCAGGGCTGGCTCGCGCGCGTCGTCGGCGAGTCGCCCGCGGAGATGTCCGCGGCGGACGCCAGTTTCCGCGACACGCCGATCCTCGATCTCATCCAGCGCGTGCAGATGGACGTGGGGCACGCGGACGTCTCGATGGTCGCGAACTTCAACCCGCGCGCGCGCCTGCAGAAAGGCGCGGTCACGGTGCGCGACATCGCCGGACTCTACATCTACGAGAACACGCTCGTCGTCATAG
>JAIVGV010000202.1 GCA_020201365.1 Acidobacteriota bacterium | reverse complement strand
CCTACGACTACACCGCCGCCTGCCAGATCACCGCCGCACACCAGCACATGCTCCACCCCGCGTGCGACTTCGCCAAGAACGTCATGCAGGTCGCGCTCGCGGGCACGGGCGTCTGGCTCTCCGACGGCGCGACCAACATCATGCCCGTCGCCCCGCGCCGCGCCGCCGAAGGCGAACGGCTCACCGACGAGCAGATCGCAGAGAATCAAAGGACAGTCCACCGCGCGTGGCGACTCCACTTCGAGCACGCGCGCCACTCGTTAGAGACCGGCTTCTACCAGGGCTGGGACTTGCACCCCGCGCAGCTCCCCACGCGCTACGCCGCCGTCTATTCCTTCTTCCTCGAAAGCCTCGACGCCGCCAGCGAGCGCCTGCGCAACTTCGTCGAGAAAGCGGCGAAGGCGACGCTCGTCGGCGACGTCTTCGACGACGCGGCGACGGGTCAGGGTCTCTTAAACTACTTCCTGCGCGCCACCAACTGCGGCGCGCTCACCGAGGGAGAGGCGACGCGCCTCTCCGGTCTCACGCGCGAAGAGCTGCGCTCCGGCTCGTTCGTCAAGATTCTCAAAGGCAGGCAGGGCTCGTGAGGGAGGACTTAAGATGACGAACGACACGCTGCCCCCGCTCCCGCTCGAAGCGTGGGAGCCGACGCGCGCGACGCTGCACATGTGGACGCAGGCCGTCGGCAAGGTT
The DNA here is from genome assembly GCA_020201365.1 of Acidobacteriota bacterium. Taxonomy (GTDB): domain Bacteria; phylum Acidobacteriota; class Blastocatellia; order Pyrinomonadales; family Pyrinomonadaceae; genus JAIVGV01. Next base: position 2,386 of record JAIVGV010000202.1, on the reverse strand, counting down.
CGCCTCGCGCAGACGCCGCTCGTCAACCACTGGTGGAACGTCCCGCTCTACGTCACCGCGAGGGGCTTGACCACCTCCGCGATGCCTTACGGAGATCGCACCTTCCAGATCGACTTCGACTTCATCGCGCACCGCCTCCTCATCGAGACGAGCGAGGGCGACTCGCGCGCGCTTCGGCTTGAGCCTCGCACGGTGGCGGACTGCTACCGCGAGACGATGCGACTGCTCGGCGAGCTCGGGCTAGTAGTTAAAATCTGGACGACGCCCGTCGAGATTCCCGACCCCGTCCCCTTCGAGCAGGACACGCAGCACGCCGCATACGACGCGGACGCCGCGCAACGCTTCTGGCGCATCCTCGCTTGGAGCACGCACGTCTTCGAGCAGTTCCGCGCAGGCTTCCTCGGCAAGTGCAGCCCCGTACACTTCTTCTGGGGCAGCTTCGACTTGGCGGTCACGCGCTTCTCCGGTCGCCGCGCGCCCGAACGCCCCGGCGCGGACGAGATCACGCGCGAGGCTTACTCGCACGAGGTCATCAGCCACGGCTTCTGGCCCGGCAGCGGCAACGTCCAGTTCCCCGCCTACTACGCTTACGCCGCGCCCGAGCCCGCGGGCTTCCAGCAAGCCGCCGTCCGACCCGCAGCCGCCTACTACAACAAGGAGACCGGCGGCTACGTCCTCGCCTATGACGAAGTGCGCCGCGCCGCAGACCCCGCGCGCACACTCCTCGACTTCATGCAGACGACCTACGACGGGGGCGCTGACTTAGCCGACTGGGATCGCGCGTCGCTCGAACGGAAGACGAGTTAACGCGGCATCGCGCGCGGCGACGAAACCGGCGTCGCTTTCTCATAAGCCCCAACGGGGCGAAATTTAATAGCTCGGGGCAACGCCCCAAGGAACTTGTCGGCAAAAAACAATCGAGCCCTGTAAGGGCGAAATAAATCTCGGCGCGAGAATTTTATTTCGCCCCTACAGGGCTCAATGAATTTTGCGGCGCGCGATCTTGGGGCGCTGCCCCAAGCTGTCATATCTCGCCCCTTCGGGGCTGAAGGCTCGCGCGGCGCTCACATTGAATCTTCGCGACGCCTCACGCCCGCCTGAGGAACTTCGCCACGATCCAGCCGACGAGGATCAGCACCGAGAGCACGAGCCAGTTGTCGCTCCTGCCGTAGGTCGCCGTCGGGAAGTGGTTGCTGATCATCGTGAAGACCGTGGGCACGACCATGAAGGTGTTGTGCTTCGAGCGCTGCTTCGCCTGCGCGCCGAGCCGCGCGTCGAACTTCTCGCCCCGCTTCGTCGCCGCGATCATGCGCCGCTGCGCGGGCAGGATGCGCATCCAGACGTTCGCCGCCATGATCGTCCCGAACGTCGCGCCCACCTGCAAGTACGCACCGCGCCCGCTCAAATAACGCGACAGCCCGAACGCATACGCGACGACGAGCGCGTAGCAGAGAAGCGCGAACGCGAGCTCGTTCCTCACGAGCGGCGTGCGCACGAGTAGGTCGTAGACGAACCACGAGACGCAGAGCGCGACCAAAGAGACAAGGACGCCCTTCCCGTTCGTCGTCACGTCCGGATCGACGAGCGCGCCGCCGTAGTAATAGACGAGGGCGAAGAGCGCGAAGCCGCTCAGCCACGTGAACAGCGCCTCGAAGCGGAACCAGTGGAGCGGGTGCGCGCCGGGGACTTTACGCTTCTCGACGACGTAGAAGCCGCCGCTGTGCACCATCCAGACCTGCGCCTCTTCGCCCGCCCCGCGCTCGGACTCGGTGAGCCGCGCGTCGAGCCAGGTGAAGTAGTAGGTCGTGCCGATCCACAGTATGCCCGCGAATACGTGGAACCAGCGCAAGAGCAGGTTGAGCCATTCGCTTAACGTCGGATTGAGCTTCAAAGTTTATCTCCCGCGTTTGCGCCGGGGCGTTTAGCTCCCGCGATAGGTCGAGTAGCCGAACGCGCTGACGAGCAGGGGCACGTGGTAGTGCTCCTCGCCGCGCGCGCGGAAGACGATGACGACGTGCGGGTAGAAGGTCTCGACGCCGTGCGCCGAGAAGTACGAGCCGGTGTCGAACGTCAGGCGGTACGTGCCCATGCTGAGCGGCGCGTCCGTCTTCAGCAAATCTTTGAGGCGGCCGTCGTTGTCCGTCCTCCCCTCGCCCGCCGCCTCCCAGCCGTCGCCGAACTCGCGCTCCAACCTGACAGCGATCCCGGCGGCGGGTCGCCCGCGCGAGGTGTCTAAGACGTGCGTCGTGATCCTGCTCATGTCTCGCCCCCACTACGTCCCCGATCTTGAGCCCACCCGTCGAGGAGTTTTCCTAGCCGCAGCCGCGTGATCAGCCGCTGCTCCTCGGCGGCGCGTTTGATTTCGTCTTCGGGCTCGTTCCGCAGA
>JAIVGV010000514.1 GCA_020201365.1 Acidobacteriota bacterium | reverse complement strand
TTGTAAGGGCGCGGGTCTGCGCGCTCCTGGAAGATGTCTATGGGCGCGGCGGTCGCGTCGAGCTGGTTCATCGGCGCTAGCCCCAGCAGCAGCTCGATGGTGCGGATCAGGCTGACGGTCGAGTGGAACGTGTGGACGAGCGCGCCGGGTCGGTTGTAGGCGCTCACCACCAGCGCGGGCGAGCGGTGGCAGTCGAAGTGATCGGGTCCGTCCTGCGCGTCGTCCTCGACGACGAAGATCGCCGTGTCTTTCCAGTATGGACTCTTGGAGACGGCTTCGACGATGAGACCGAGCGCGTAGTCGTTGTCGGCGACGTAGAACTGCGGCGTCGGCACGTCCGCGGTCGCGCCCTCCGTGTGATCCTGCGGCAAGCGCAGGATCGAGAGGTTCGGCAGGTGATCCCCGCGCCCCGCGTTCAGTTCTTCGACGTAGCCGCGAAACTCCTTGAGCCACTCGCCCGCGCGTGAGTTGCCGCGAAAACGCGCGTCGGGGTTCGACGCGCTGACGAGCGGATCGCCGACTGACGCAGCGCGGGCGGCGCGGTAAGAGTCGGTCGTCATCGCGTCGGGCGTCAAGGTGTCGAAGTTGCGGTATGACGTGCTGTGGTGACCTTCGAGGGCGCGCTTGGTCGGGACGGCGAAGGCTGTCGCGGAGGTGTCCGGGTACTTGCGCCGCGCGTCGGCGTTGACCGAGCGGACGAACGACTCGGACTCCGTGCCGATGAACTCGCCGTAGTTGCGGTAAGAGAGTCCGGCGCGCGCCGCGGCGTCCCAGAGGTAGAGCGAGGCGGGCTCGGCGACGTCGCTTCGCCCCTGCAGGTAGGGGATGAAGCGGCGCTCGAAGTTCGCGAGGTCTTCGGAGGTGACGGGCGGCGGCAGGACGGGCGGCACGTCTTTCGACGGGCTCATGCTCGGCAGTTGGTTGAAGCCCTCGAAGTCGTAGCCGTGCCCGCGGCTCGCGTAGTTCCAGCGGAAAGCCTTGTCGGTGTAGTCGGAGGTGATCGCGGCGGTTGACCAGTTGTGCCCGTCCGCGCTCGCCTCCGCGTTGACGAAGAAACGATCCAGGAGACCGAAGCGCAAGGCGAGCGCGCGCTGGTTCGGCGTCACGTTCTGCGGCTCGTTCTTCGGGCTGCGCGAAGCCTCGCCCGCGCCGAAGATGGCCAGCGCGGGGTCGCCGTCGGCGCGCGTGCCGTCGCCGGAGGCTGCGATGTCGCCGAACAGCTCGTCGTAAGTCCGGTTCTCCTTGATGACGTAGATGACGTGGCGGATCGGCGACGCGCCGCGGAAGAGCGACGCGCGCGGTCTCCCGACGAGTCCGTCGTTTGTCATCACCTGCCGCGTGTACGCCGCGAGGCGCGCCGCGTCGGGCACGCGGATCGCGCTGATGTTGCCGGAGACGATGGCGACGCTGTACTCGCCGCCCGTCTTCATCGCGCGCCCCGTGCCTGCGGGGAAGCGGTCGTTCGGCGCGTTCGGCGCGCGCCCGGAGTTGTCAACGACGACGGAAGAGTTCTCGAAGCCAGTCCCCTTCCCGTTGCCGACGAAGATCGTCTGACCGACGACCGCCACCCCAGAAGGGTACTGCCCCGTCGGGATGAACCCGCGCACGCGGCTGCGATCAGACTCGCCGCCTTGCCGCTCGTCGCCATCACCGCTCGTCGCGTGCGAATGACGCCCGACGCTCGCCGACTCACCGCGCGCACGCGCCGAGAGCCCGACGACGGCGAGCGCGTTGCTGTGTGCGTTGGCGACGTAGAGCGTCGAGCCGTCCGCGGAGAGCGCGAGGCTTTCGGGCGTCTGCCCTAAGAGCGAGCCTTCGGAGAGGCGGACGTTGACGCGCTCGATCTCCTCGTCGCGCGCTGTGTCGATGATTGAGACGGAGTCCGCGTTCGAGTTGACGACGTAGAGGCGCGTGCGCTCCCGGTTGAAGATCATCGCCGTCGGGTGGCTGCCCGTCGCGACGCGGGCGAGGACGCGATTGCTGCGAGCGCCGACGACCGCGATTGCTGAATCATTCCAACAAGAGACGTACACTCGCGCCTCCGCCGCGCCGCGCGCGGGAAGGTACGCCACGCCGTAGGGGAACAACTCCGGCGCGCGCTCCTCGGCTCGTCTCACGTCGCCGCGCCCCGCCGCGCTCTCCGTCTCGCGTCGCAGCTCTGCGCGCGCGAGCGTCGGCTTCGCGGAGCGAAGGTTGTTGATGACGCCGAGACTGTCGTCGAGGTTGTCGGCGACGTAGAGCGTCTCGCCGTCGTCGCTGACGGCGAGTCCGGTCGGATAGACAGGCGCGCGTTTGTCATTCGCGCGCTGGTCGGTCTTCGCGGCGGCGAGCGGCGTGAGATCAATCGAATACGCTTCGCGCTTGCCCTCGCCGGGCGCGGCCGGGAAGACGGGCTCGCGCGCGCCGGGCGTCAGGCGGAAGACCCAGATTTTGTTCTCGAAGCCGCCCGAAACGTACAGGCGAAATGCGCCGTCGGCGTCGGCGCGCGGCGCGAAGGCGAGACCGACGTTGGCGCTCTGCGGCTGTGGGAAGTAGATGTTTTGGACGACCGCCGGGGAGGGCTTCGCGTTCAAGTCAATGACGGAGAGCGACTGCTGCGCCTTGTTCGTCGCCGCCGAAAACTGCAAGCCGTAGCCGCTGTTGACGGCGACGAGGTAGCGACCGCCGCCGTCCGCGCCGCCGCCGTCGGGGCTGCGGACGAAATCAACGGGGAGCGCGCCGACCGCTGGCTCGCGCGTCGTCAAGTCCATGACGAGTTCGCCCGCGGGCGTCAAGAGCCGCCCCCCGGACGCGGGCTCGTTCGCCACGCGCACGTCGGCGGAAGACTCAGGCATGAACGACGCGGCGACGACGAACGCGACCGACGCCGCGAGCGCCGACGCGAGCGCTTTGTAGCGCGACCTTTGCGCGAGTCTCATCCTACACCCTCCCTCTGCTTCGCCGCGCGCTCCTTGCGCGTCGCCCTCTTCCTCGCGCCGCGGCGCGTCGGTTCACTCGCCTGAATGTCATCAACCTAGGTGCCCTTCGCGTCGCGCGGGCTCTTCGCTTTTTTCGCGCCGCTCCGCTTCTTCGCTCGGGGGACTTCATACCAC
>JAIVGV010000201.1 GCA_020201365.1 Acidobacteriota bacterium | reverse complement strand
GAAAATTTCGGTCGAGGAGTTTGAAGAGCGCGCGCGCACCGGGGCTTACACGCGCGCGGGTATGTTCGGGCGGCAACAGCTACTGCACCCGAAGGCTGTGAAGGCGGTTGAAGTGCAGCAGGATTTGCGGCACGGCTATTACAACAAGAAGCGTCTGCCCGGCGAGGGCGACGACGAGGAAGAGAACTCGGCTGAAGATTTGAAGGCGATGACGGACGAGAAGCGGGGCGGTGAATAAAGAGGAGCGTGGCAATGCCTAAATACATTTTCGTGACGGGCGGCGTGGTGTCGAGCCTCGGCAAAGGGCTCGCGGCTTCTTCCATCGGGAGTCTGCTCGAAGCGCGCGGGCTTTCGGTCGCGCTCATCAAGCTCGACCCGTACATCAACGTCGATCCCGGCACGATGTCGCCCTTCCAGCACGGCGAAGTCTTCGTCACGGACGACGGCGCGGAGACCGATCTCGATCTCGGTCATTACGAGCGCTTCACGAACGCGCGGCTCTCGCAGTCGAACAACTGGACGACCGGGCGCATCTACCTCTCCGTCATCGAGAAGGAGCGGCGCGGCGACTACCTCGGCAAGACTATTCAGGTCATCCCGCACATCACCGACGAGATCAAAAAAGCCGTGCGCGCCGTCGCCGACAAGGACAAGCCCGACGTGGTGATCGTCGAGATCGGCGGCACGGTCGGCGACATCGAGTCGCTGCCGTTCCTCGAAGCCATCCGCCAGATGGGCAACGAGGAGGGGCACGGCGGCGCGGTCTTCGTCCACCTCACGCTCGTCCCGTACATCGCGGCGGCGGGCGAACTCAAGACCAAGCCGACGCAGCACTCCGTCCGTGAACTGCGCGAGATCGGCATCGCCGCGGACATCCTGCTGTGCCGCTCCGACCGCCAGCTCTCGCGCGACCTGCGCTCGAAGATCGCGCTCTTCTGCAACGTCGAGGATCGCGCCGTCATCACCGCCGCAGACGTGGACACGATCTACCAAGTACCGCTCGCCTTCCACGAGCAGGGCTTGGACGATCTCATCATCGAGAAGCTCCATCTTCAAGATCGCGCGCCCCGCGCAGACCTCTCGCACTGGCGCGAGCTGGTCGCCACGGTGCGCGATCCGGCGGCGGGCGAAGTGACCATCGGCATCGTCGGCAAGTACGTCGAGCTGGAAGACTCTTACAAGTCTCTGCGCGAGGCGCTGACGCACGGCGGCGTCGCCAACAACGTGAGAGTCAACGTGCGTTGGGTCGAGTCGGAAGAATTGATGGATGATAACTTCGAGGATCGCCTGCGCGACTTCGACGCGATCCTCGTCCCCGGCGGCTTCGGTCGTCGCGGCGTCGCCGGAATGATCCGCGCCATCACCTACGCGCGCCGCTCGCGCACGCCATACTTCGGCATCTGTCTCGGCATGCAGACCGCGACCATCGAGTACGCGCGATCCGTCTGCGGGCTCACCAACGCCGACTCGACCGAGTTTGACGAGGAGACTCAGCATCCCGTCATCTTCAAGCTGCGCGATCTCGTAGGCGTCGAGGAGATGGGCGGCACGATGCGACTCGGCGCGTGGTCATGTCGCCTCGCCGAAGGGTCGCTCGCGCGCGAGGTCTATGGCGGCGCGGAAGAGATCAGCGAGCGTCACCGACACCGCTACGAGTTCAACCCCGAATTCCGCGAAGTGCTCACGCGCGCCGGGCTCGTCATTAGCGGCGAATCCGCCGATGGCAGGTTCGTCGAGATGGTCGAGTTAGCGCGCGACACACACCCTTGGTTTCTCGGCTGCCAGTTCCACCCCGAATACAAATCCAAGCCGCTCGCGCCGCATCCGCTCTTCTCCTCGTTCGTGCGCGCCGCCTACGAGAACCGCCAGCGCAACGAGACCGCCATCACCGGCTCGCTCAAGACCGACACGCCCGCCCCGGAACGCATCGGCGTCGCGGGAGACGACTAAAAGCAAGGATGAAGGCGGAAGGATGAAAGAAGATCATTCGACGTGAGTGATCATGCTTTCAACCTTCATCCTTCCGCCTTCATCCTTGCTGTTCGCCCGCTGTACATTTCCAGCCGGAAACGGGACAATATGACAAACGATGAACTAGGAACGATGAACGCGGAATGAAAGGCTGATGCCTTCACTTCATCGTTCCGCGTTCAGCGTTCATCGTTTGTTCTTATGCTCAGTTGTCCCCACTGCGGTCGCCACTACGCGCAGGGCATCACGCTGTGCCCGGAGGACGGGACGGTCTTGCGCGCGGACGAGACGGTGATGGATTTCGTCGTGCGCGATCCGCTCGTCGGTCAGGTGCTCGACGAAAAATACAGGCTCGACGAGCGACTCGGCGAAGGCGGCATGGGCACGGTCTATCGCGCCACGCACCTCTTGATTGATCGCCCCGTCGCCGTCAAAGTCCTACACACTCGGTTCGTCGAGGACGAGGCGGCGCAGCACCGTTTCCGACGCGAGGCGCGCGCCGCGGGTCGTCTGCAACACCCGAACGCGGTCGCCGTCACGGACTTCGGCAGCACGCCGGGCGGCTACGTCTATCTCGTCATGGAGCTGCTCGAAGGCGAGACGCTGCGCGACGTGCTCGCGCAGGCGGCGCCGCTGCCCACGGAGCGCGCCGTCGCGCTGATGTCGCAGGTCGCGGCGGCGGTCGAGGCGGCGCACGAGGGCGGCGTCATCCACCGCGACCTGAAGCCCGGCAACATCTTCGTCGTCCGGCGCAAGAACCTCCCGCCCGTCATCAAAGTTCTCGACTTCGGCATCGCCAAGCTCGCCGCCGAAAGTCTGGACGACTCGGACGTGAAGAACCTGACGCAGACCGGCGTCATGATCGGCACGCCGCGCTACATGTCGCCCGAGCAGTGCGACGGCGACGCGCTCACGCCCGCGTCCGACGTTTACTCGCTCGGCATCATCTTCTACGAGATGCTCACCGGCGAGACGCCCTTCAACGGCGCGACGCCGCTCGCCGTCGCCCTGCAACACTCCTCGAAACAGCCGCGCCCGCCGCGCGAGCTAATGCCGACGCTCCCGCCTGAGCTGGAGCGCGTCGTGCTCCACGCGCTCGCCAAGAAGCCCGCGGCTCGCCCGCGCGACGCCGGGG
>JAIVGV010000513.1 GCA_020201365.1 Acidobacteriota bacterium | reverse complement strand
GGGCGCGGTCAGCCACCAGAACTCCACGGCGTCCTGCTTCGCCAGCTCGTACTCGTACTCGTAAGCGGGCATCTCCGCAGCCGTGCGCCGGTAGATCATCAGCACGCGCTCCGCGCCGAGGCGCCGCGCCTGCGTCACCGCGTCAACGGCGGTGTTGCCCGCGCCGACGACCGCGACCGTGCGCGCGACGGGCACGCTCGCCCAGTCGCGCGTCTTGATCTTCTCGATGAGATCGAGCGCGTCGAAGACGCCGGGCAAATCTTCGCCCGGAATGTTGAGACGCTGCGTTGCTCCGAGCCCGACGCCGAGGAAGATCGCGTCGTGCTTGCTCCGCAAATCTTCAAACGAGATGTCTCGACCGATCTCCGTGTTCGTCCGAAATTCGACGCCGAGGCGCGCGACCTGCGCGACCTCCGATTGGGAGACGGCTTGCGTCATCTTGTACTCAGCCATGCCGTAGGTGTCGAGCCCGCCCGCGAGCGGCTTGCGTTCATAGACAGTCACCGCGTAGCCGAGCCGCGCGAGGTACGTCGCGCACGAGAGACCGGCGGGACCCGAGCCGACGACGCCGACGCTCTTTCCGTTCGGCGCGCCCGCCTTGAGCACGTTGCTTCCGCGGGCAAATGCGGCGTCGGTCGCGTAGCGTTGCAGGCGCCCGATCTCGATGGGCTTCTCCATCAGCGTCTTCTCGACGCACGCGCCCTCGCACAAGACTTCGACCGGGCAGACGCGCGCGCAGGTCGCGCCGATGGGGTTGGCGTCGAAGATGACGCGGGCGGAGCCCGTGAGGTTGCCGCTCGCGATCTTCTTGATGAAGGCGGGCACGTCTATGTGCGTCGGGCAGGCGCGCGTGCAGGGCGCGTCGTAGCAATAGACGCAGCGGTTCGCCTCGAAGCGTGCCTCGGCTTCCGTCAGCGGCGGCGCGATCTCGCGGAAGTTGCGCTCGATCTTTTCGGGCGGGATGAGCGTGCGTGGTTGTGTTGACATTGAAGGCAGTTTTCAGTTTTCGGTGTTCAGTTTCGAGCCGGAACTGTTTGCACACGCGTCGCCAAGGTTCGGCACGGGGGCGCGCTAAACTTCGGCGTCGGCTTCGATCTCGATGAGCATACGCGGATCGATCAGGCGCGAGATTTCGATCATCGAGGTCGCGGGCAGCACGTCGCCGAAGAACTCGCCGTGCGCGCGCCCGTACTCCTCCCAGCGCGAGATGTCCGTGACGAACATGCGCGTGCGGACGACGTGGCTCAGATTCGCGCCTAAGCGTGCGAGCGCTCGCTCGACGTTCTTGATCGCCTGCACCGCCTGCGCGTAGGCGTCGCCAATGCCCACGATCTCGCCGCGCTCGTCGGTCGCGGTCGTGCCCGTCACGTAGATGCGCTCGCCGACGCGCACCGCGCGCGAGTAGCCGATGAGCGGCTCCCACTTCGTTCCTGTCGAGACGCGCTGACGTTCCTTCATGGGATTAGCCACAGAGGACACAGAGTACACAGAGGGTAAGAATGACAAAAGACGGGCGAGATGCGATTGCTTGTTTCCTTTCAGAATGTCTCTGTGGTCTTTGTGTTCTCTGTGGCAAAATCTAATCCGCGACGAGCGAGCCGTAGGTGTCGGGTCGTCGGTCGCGGAAGAACTGCCAGGTGTTGCGCACCTCTCGGATCATGTCGAGGTCGAGATCGGCGACGACGAGCGCGTCCGCGTCGCGCGGCGCTTCGGCGACGATCTGCCCGCGCGGGTCGCAGAAGTAGCTCTGACCGTAAAACTCGCCGATGTTCCACGGCTGCTCGTAGCCGACGCGGTTGATCGCGCCGACGAAGTAGCCGTTGGCGACGGCGTGCGCGGGCTGTTCGAGTTTCCAGAGATACTCGGAGAGTCCGGCGACGGTCGCCGAGGGGTTGAAGACGATCTCCGCGCCGTTGAGTCCCAGAGCGCGCGCGCCTTCGGGGAAGTGGCGGTCGTAGCAGATATAGACGCCGACGCGTGCGAAAGCCGTGTCGAAGCAGGGGTAGCCGAGGTTGCCGGGGCGGAAGTAGAACTTCTCCCAGAAGCCGGGGTTGACGTGCGGGATGTGGTTCTTGCGGTACTTCCCCAAATACCTGCCGTCGGCGTCAATCACGGCGGCGGTGTTGTAGTACAGCCCCGCGATCTCTTCCTCGTAGATCGGGACGACGATCACCATGCCGTGCTGCTTGGCGACCTCCTGCATGAGCTTGACGGTCGGACCGTCCGGGATGCGCTCGACCGCCTCGTACCAGCGCGTCTGCTGCTCGGCGCAGAAGTAGGGCGTGGTGAAGACCTCCTGCATGCAGAGAATCTGAACTTTCTGCGCAGCGGCGTCCTCGATGAGCTTGAGGTGCTTCTCGACGTTCGCCTTCTTGATCTCGTTGATGTCGCCGTCGGTGGCGGCGGCGTTCGTCGCCTGTATGAGACCGCATTTGACTGTTCGTGCCATTGGATTCTTCCTGCCTGAGTTTGAATTTACTGACGAGACTCTCTGAAGGTTTGATCTACGACGCACGCGCTTCGGCGACAGCCGCGACGCGCGGCGGCGCGATCTTCATCAACGCGAAATGCGCGACGAACGCGACGCCGAAGCCGACGAACCACGCGTAATCATACAACGGGCGCAGGGGGGAGACGACCAGCCCGATCCACGCGAAGAAGCAGCCGGCCAGTGTCGCAATGACGGCGCGCCAGTTCCAGCCGCCGTTGTAGGTGTACGCGCCGCGCGTGCGGTAGAGGTCGCCCAGTTCGAGCCGCTTGCGGCGGACGAGCCAGTAGTCCGCGATGAGCACGCCGGCGATGGAGCCCAAGCCCCCGGAGTAGCCTAAGAGCCAGTTGAAGATGTAGCCGGAAGGATCGGCTAAGAGTCGCCACGGCTGCATCAGGATTCCGACGACGCCGGTGATGAGTCCGCCCAGTCGGAACGAAATCCATTTCGGGAAGGCGTTGGCGAAGTCGTTCGCCGGGCTGACGACGTTCGCCGCGATGTTGACTGACAATGTTGCGACGACGACCGTGAACATCGAGACGGCGACGACGACGGGCTGGCTGAACTGACCGACGAGCTTCACGGGGTCCCACAGATCGTTCGGGCTCATGTGCGGGA
>JAIVGV010000302.1 GCA_020201365.1 Acidobacteriota bacterium | reverse complement strand
ACTGCGCGAGCGGCTCACTGGGGCTCATCACCGGCGGCTTCGTAGGCGTCGTGCTACTCACGTCTAACTCCTCCTCACTTCGTCTTCAATTACTCGCCCGCACGTCCCGACCGCGCGCGCGCGCGGCGACGGCGGCGTGCTCACTTAACCGAGCTGCTTGATCATCGCGTCGGCAGCCAGCAGCGCGAGCGCGGCGATGGTCAGCGTCGGGTTCGCCGTGCCCGTCGTCGGGAACGTGCCGCTGCCGAGCAGGTAGAGGTTGTCGTGATCGTGCGCGCGCTGGTTGCGGTCGACGACCGACGACGCGGGATCAGTGCCCATGCGGTAGGTGCCCATCAGGTGACCCGCGCCGTTCAGGATGTAAGTCTCTTCAGCCTGCGGATCGTTCGGGTCCTGGAACTTGAAGGCGCTCGGGCTGTTCGGATCGGCGTAGGTCAGATCGCGCGCGCCCATCCGTTGGAAGATCGCGAGCGCGATTTTACGCGCGGCGACGTAGCCCGCCTTCGTGTAGTCGTCCAGATCGTATGTCATCTCAGGGCGCGGGATGCCGAGACCGTCCGTGTACTGCGCCGAGAGCGTGACGCGGTTCGCGGCGCTGGGGAGTTGCTCGCAGAGCGCGCCGAGGCGGAACTGGCGCGTGATGAGGCCGTTGACGGCGTTCTTCAGGTCAGCGCCGAAGAGCCCGCCCTGCACGGTGTGGTTGGGACCGGAGACCGAGTTCTGCCCCGGCGAGATGAAGGCGTTGACGGTCGTGTAAGGATCTCCCGTCGCCCAGTTCCAGCCCTCGTTGCCGACCTCGATGCGGAAGGCGGAGCGCGTGCGGCGGAACGCGCCGTCGCGCAAGGATTCGATGCCGGAGGTGGAGAGCGGGCCGCGGAAGGGGAAGACCGGGTTGGCGGTGAGCGCGTAGCTCAGTTGAATCGGGTGATCCATCAGGTTGCGCCCGACCTGATCGCTGCGGTTGGCGACGCCGCCGGTCAGACCTTGATTGTCCGTGCGCGAGTTGAGCAGAAGCTTGGCGGTTTCGACCGCGTGCGCGGCGATGACGTAGAGCCGGGCCGTCGCGACGCCCTCGTTGAACGCGCCGCGCGTCGCGTCCGAGAGCGGCAGGTTCGGGTCCGTGTACTGGATGTAGTGGACGCCGCTGACGCGCCCCGTCTGCGGATCGACGAGGACTTTGTCGGCGATGGCGCGGTTCATCAACGTCGCGCCGAGCTGCGCCGCCTTCGCGACGTGGATGCTGGCGTCGTACTTCGCCTGGATCGGGCAGATCGGGATGCAGTTGGTGTTGCCCGCGCAGACGCGGCGCTCGTCGTAGGGCGCGGAGTTGCGCCCCTGCGGGGTGGGCGAGACGTTGACGGGGTTGCCGTCGAAGGTCATGCCGCCGACGGAACTAGCGAGCTGCTGATCGAGATACGACGGCGGAATCTCCGGCATCGGGTATTGATAAGGCGTGCCGGGGTTCTTCGGGTCTTGACCGAAGGTGATGCCGAGGTAGTTCTGGTGCGAGGTGTCGGCGGCGACGCCGATCTCCTGCTCGGCGCGGCAGTAGTAGGGTTCGAGGTCTTCGTAAGAGAGGGGCCAGTCAACGCCCTGCCCGTAGGTCGTCTGCAACTTGAAGTCGTTGGGCAGGAGGCGCAAGGAAGTTCCGAGCCAGTGCCAGGTGGTGCCTCCGGCGGCGCGCTCGTAGGTGCTGCTGAAGGGGAGGTTTCCGCGCTGTATGAAGTAGCCCCGGGGCTGGTAGCCGGGGAGGTTCTTTTCGAGCGCCTGCTCGGTCTGCCAGTTGCCCACGTCGAGCGAGAGCGGGACGGGGGCGTTCTTGTAGTTCGGGTAGGGCGCTTCGGGCGTCTTCGCCATCGCGAGGAAGAACTGCTGCATGTAGGCGTCGCGGCTGTCGGGGATGCGCTTGCCGCCGTCGACGAGCAGCACGCGCTTGCCCGCCCCGGCGAGCCTGTAAGCGGCGAGCGCGCCGGCGACGCCGGCCCCGACGATCACCACGTCGAAATCTGTCTCTGCCGTTGGAGTCTCGATCAGTGCTGCCATGTGTGCTCCTCAACTTTGCGGCGGACGTTAACTTCGCACTGCGGGTTTGCCGCGGGCGCGCGACCGATTCCCGCGCGCGCGGCTTCGCTCGACTTCAGACGACGGAGGCTAAACGCCGCCGCGCTGCGTGCCGCCCTTGGTGGTCGCGGGCGGCGTCGCCGACGGCGCGTCCGACACCTGCGGCGCGGGCGGCGTCTGCGCCGACGTGGGCGGCGCGTCCTGCCAGTAGCCGAAGAGGAGTTCGCTGTAGCCCATCGGGTGCGCCTGGAAGGTCTGCCACGCCAACCCTTGGGTGTAGGCGTCCATCGAGACGACGAGACCGTCGAAGCCGGGCGGCTCGTCCGTGTACCAGGTGGCGAGATACCAGAGGCGCGTCATGCGCCGCGTCATCGCCGCCATGTCGTCGTCCGAGAGGATCAGCGACTCGACTTGCGCGTTGATCGCGGGGACGAGCGCCGCGTCCTTGTTCCACGTCCAGGGGTTCGTCGGATCAACTCCGGCGACGGACGACGAGAGGTTCGAGAGGATCGTGCCGAAGAGCGCGAGCGTCTGGAGGAAGACCTCGTTGTCGGCGCGCGCGAGCATCAGGCGCAGGTACTGCTGCGCGACGCTGTTGTCTTCGAGCGGATCGACGGTCGGCGCGATCACGTTGGCGTCGTAGCCCGTTAAGATCGACGAGAGACCGACGAAGTTCGACAGGTAGTCTTCAACCTTCATCACTTTTTCTCCGGCTGTGCGCGCTGCAAGAGGTAACTGAAGTCGCCGAACTTGCCCGTCGTCTGCGTCGCGTTGTTGTGGCACGCGATGCAGCTCGACGAGCGCTGCGTGTAAGTTTCGAGCGTGAGGTTGGCGAGCACCGGCGGCGCGGGCTTGCCGAAGCCGCCCGACTTGGCGCTGGTGGGCCACTGCGTGCTCACGAGCTGGTAGAACTGCCAGACCGACTTCGGGTTCACGTTGCTCAGCATCTTCTGCCAGCCCGCGTTCAAGTCCTGCGTCGGCTTGTCAATCGGGTTGATGCGCACGAGTTGGCTCGGCGTGGCGGGCTTCGACGGGTCCCAGGGCTTGTCGGGCGGCTGGTTGATCTTGCGCTCCGGGTGCTTCGGGTCGAAGAAGGTGGCGGGCACGTTAGCCTTCGCGTCGGCGCGCACGTTGTCCACCTGCTCGAAGGTTGACCAGATCCACTGCGGCGCGGTCGAGGTCTTGTGCATGACGTGGAAGCCGACGAGACCGAGCGTCTGCACGCTGCACTGAGCCTGGACGGGCGGATCGTCCGAGGGCGCGTTATAGACGAGCGCCTTGATCGTGTGGTAGCGCTCCGGGTGATCGCCCTGCGCCGGGTCGAGCACGCGCCACGCGGTCTTGATCACGACGGAGCCGAGGGTCGGCTTCGTCGGCGGGTTGGCGTTGGGGTTGCCGTTGTCGCCCGCCGGGAAGCCCGCGTCGTTGTTGAAGGCGGCTTGCCCCTCCCGGTTGTAGAGCTTGTTGGCGACGATGTAGTCGAACGTCTCCTTGTTGAGGCTGATCTCGAAGCGGACGTACTGCCCGTGCGGATCGACGAGCGGCCCGGTCTTGAACGGCTGACCGCGCTCGTCGAGGACGGTGCCGCCGTGCGACTGGTTGAACGCGGCGACCTGCTGCGAGACCTTCGCGATCATGCGGAAGACCGGCAGGTTCGCGCCGGCGTTCTGGCACGCGGCGGGCACGTTGACGGGCGGGCCCCAGTGCGGCTGCGAGCCGTCGTCGAGGAAGACTTGATAGCTCTCGTTGTAAGTCTCCCAGACCGTGGGCGCGTCGCCGTTCTGCCCGATGACGGAGCCGTCGGCGGGCCAGTTGAGCGCGACGAAGGAGCGCCACGAGAAGACGTCGAAGGAGGGCTGGGCGGTGGCCGCGCCCATGCCGATCTCGCCGTTGCCGCCGAAGACTCCGGGGGCGAAGCTCGGCGAGTAGGGGATGCACGGGTTCGGCTTGTCGTCCACCATCGGCGGCGTGGGCGCCGGGTAGGGCGGGCAGGGCGTCGCCGGGGGTGCGCCCGCGCCGAGCATCAACGGGCGCGGGGCGTTGCCGTTCGCGTTGGCGGAGTTGGTCGCGGCGTTGCCGTTCGCGTTGCCGTTCGCCGTCTGCTGCACGGCGGTGCAGGACGACGAGGCGAAGGCGGAGGCGGCGAAGAGCAGCAGCGAGAGAGAGGACTTGAGCCGGGACATCTGGCGGTACTCCTTCCGGTGTTTGACCGTGTACGCGCGTGAGACCGACGGGCGCGACGCGAGGCTGACGCGCGCACAGCGCGGGGCTGAACGCGACCGAACTTCCCTACTCGCCCAGGGTGCTCCCCTTCGACTTAGCGGAGCGCCGTTTCGATTTCTTCGTCTTCGCTTCGGGCGGCTTGCCGAGCCCGAAGTGCTTGAGGTAGCGCTCGCGCATGAACTCTGAAGCCTCGCCCTGCGTCTGCGGCAGCTCGTCAATCTCAGGTCCGTTCGGGTGCGACGACTTGGTGATGTTGAAGGCGGACATGAGGAGCGCGTGCTGCGTCGCGTCGAGACCGTGGTTCGCGGGGTGACCGGGCTCGTCGGGCGCGGAGAAGATTTTGGGGAGCGGCGCGCGCGGCAGAGTCTGCGGCGTGTCGGCGCGCGGCTCGTTCAGCTCCGTGAAGAGGTGGTGGAACGGGTTGGCGCTCGCGTCGCGCTTGGTGAGGAAGTCCCACGGACCGAAGAGCGCGCGCAGCGTCGCGATGATCGAGGTGTGCTGGTAGCGCGTCGAGTCAACCCGGCCCGCCTTGATCCACGGCGAGGCGATGACGGCGGGCACGCGGAAGCCCAGGCGGTCGAAGTTGAACTTCGGCGCGAACGAAGCCTTGTCTTCCTTCGGCGGCGAGTTGATGCCGTCCGGGTTCGGGATGCCGTCCGACGGCGGGACGACGTGATCGTAGAAGCCGCCCTGCTCGTCGTACACGACGACGAGGGCGGTCTTCATCCAGAGCTCTTCGTTCGCGCGCAGCGTCTCGTAAACGTCGGCGATGAGGTTGTCGCCGTAGCGCGCGTCCTGCGGGGCGTGCTGCGAGTTGGCGTGCAGATCGAAGGACGGCACGTCGTTACCTTTGCCCGGCGGCGGCGGGTTGAGGAAGCGCGGCTCGATGAAGGTGTAGGTCGGAAGGTTCCCCGCCGCCACGTCCGACTTGAACGCCACGTCGAAGAGCTTGAAGTTCTGCGCGTCGGGCGTGAGCTGCGTGAACTTCGCCACGTCGTTGTCGTCGAACCAGTAGAGCGCCCATTTGTGACCGGCGTCCTGCAAGCGGTTGAAGACGGTCGCGCCGTCGAAGGTCTGCGACCAGACGTTGTGCGCGTAGCCGAACGAGGTCGCCGCGTGCATGTAGAGGCGGTTGGGCTGGGTCGGACCGGGCACTTCCGAGTACCAGTTGTCGCAGACGCAGAAGGCGTCGGCGAGCGCGTTGATCGAGGGCATGCGCGCCGGCGCGAACGACTGCATGACGACGTGGAGGATCGTCTCCGACGGGTTGCGCACCTTGTCGGCGAAGACGAGCTCGCTGTGGTAGTTGCTGACGAAGCCGTTGTTCTTCGCCGGGTTGTCGGCGGTGGGTCCGAGCTTGTTGTTGCAGAGCTGGACGTTGGCGGCGTTGAGCGAGTGGCCGGGACCCTGCCCGGCGAGCACGGCGTAGGGCGCGCCGTTGTCGACCTCAAATTTCGGGTTGGTCGTCGACTCGGGCTTGGTCGGATCGAGCAGGTTCGACTCGTCGCCTTTGAGCCCGTTGACGCCCTGCCGGAAGCCGAACATGTGATCGAACGAGCGGTTCTCCATCATCAGCACGACGACGTGCTCGATGGGGGAGGTTGAGGCGGGGGCCAAGACCGGGGGCTTCTTCGTGCCGCCGCCGTGCTTGCCCTTGCCCGAAGCGGCGGGCTTCTGCTTTTTGCTTGCCATCAGGTGTGCTCCTCGATTCAGTCGAGCGGTGCGAGGGCGGCTCAGCGCAGGCGGGCTGAGACGACGTTCGTGTGAGTTCGTGCGCGTCTTGGTCGAAACGGCTCGGGCGCGCGTCGTCGGCTCAGGCTGCGAAGGAAGACTGAGGGACGCGGCTCGGTGACAACACTCCCACGGGTTCGCGCGGCACAGAAGGTTGAAGTGAGATTAACAGGAGAGGACTCGATGGTTCGTGAGTGATTCTCTTGTTAACAAGGCGACGTAAAGCGCGTGTAATCTACGCCCGACGCGTGTGCGTGTCAATCGTTTTTCCTGCCGGGAGGCGGCGGCTGTTGACAGTAAGGCGGGACGGGCATCGTGCGGCGCGTGACTCCCGCGACGCCGGCGGAGACGCCGACGCGAAGCGGAAGAAGATCGCGCGGCTCGAAGGGGACGCGCCCCGCCGCACGGTCGCGCCGCGCGTGTGGGCAGCCACACGCGCGTCTGTTGCCCGCCCCGTACACGCGCCCCGCGCCCGCGTTGTAAACATTCAGGCAGCGCCCACTCCCGCGAGGTGAAGCCACCATGAAACGACTAGCCGCCCGACTCCCCGTCGCGCTCGCGACCTTCTTCATAAGCCTCCTCGTCACCGCCGCACTCACCCGCGTCGCGCCGAAGACGAACGCGCCCGCGTCGAGTTGCGACAAACTCCCGGCTACGAATGCGACGCCCGCCGCCACGCCTGATGCTGTTTCGTCTGAACCGACGCCCCCCGCCGATAAGACGACGCGCATCAGCCAGCAGGCGGTTGTGACCTTCCCCGGCGTCGGTCGCGTCAGCGTTAGCGCGCTTGAGACTCTCGGCGAAGGCTTGCGTCTGGAATTCCATGATGCCAGCACAGGCAATTTATTAGAGACCGCGTATGTCGGCGGCTCCGCCGAGGCTGACGATATAGTTAAGCCGCTAATCAAGTTCAGAGTGCTGCACGTCGAAGGACTCCCCGATCCTTTGGTCGTTGCCGTTACAGTTTCGCCGGGCGGCTCGGATTGTCGCTGGGAGTCTGCTGCGGTCGGCGCGGTGGATGGAAAGTTAGTAGAGCTGACGCGCGAGCATCTGGAGGCGTTTGACGAAGGCGGATTTTATTACGGCGATCTTGGTCGCGGACGCGGGTTCGGTGCGGTCTCGTGGGATTTCATCTGGGGCGACGAGTCGCACATCTCGCCACACCAGTACGAGTTGAAGATTTACAAGTGGAATCCGAAGACCGCGAGCTTCGAGTGGCATCAGGTTCTCAGAACGCGCGAGAAGTTCGAAGACGGCGAGAAGGCTATACGCTCGCTCGGCTTCGACCTGCGAGATGTGCGGAGAAGTTTCCCCGACTTCAAAGACTTATATTAAGAGTGAATCTAGCCGCGCGATGATTTCAGAAAGCGACGACGGGCAGGCTGCGCCGCGTGGCGGGGCGCGCGCGGTCGTGCGCGGGCGCGTGGCGGCGTGAAGACCAGAGGCGCGTGAGGCGCGCGAGTTCAGTGCCGTCGGACGAAGGGTCGAGCAGAGTCAGCCAGAGCGGGAGCGGCAGCCAAGCCCACGCCGCGCCGTAAGCCTGCTCGTTGAGGCGCTCGATGCGCGACTCTTCGCGCCACTGGAGCGCGGCGGGCGGCACGTCGCGCCAGTCTTCGTAGCAGGCGTGCGCGACGCACGGCGCGGGCTTGGCGCGCGCGTGCACCAAACAGCCGACGCCGGGCGCGAAGAGCGGGCACGAGTAGGTCTGCGCGAAGGTGTCGCCCGCCGCGCTCAACTTATATCGCGCGACCGCAAGCCGCGCGCGTGTGAAGACTGTGCGGCGCGCGGCGGCGTCGAGCCGGGGCGTGCGCTCGATGGTTTCGCGGACGGCGACGGCTTCGAGGCGCGTGACGTGGACGTTGACGAAGTGCGCGTCGGTGCAGCAGACGCCCGGCGTCGGGCACGCGGCGCAGGCGCGCGCGGCGTGCTCGAAGTTGAGCTTGATGTGGGTCTGGAACGCTGCCTTCCCGCGCCGCAGACGCGCGAGCGCCGCCGCCTCCGTGAGTCGCTTCATCTTAGGGGAACCTTAACTCGAATGACAGGCAAAGTGTTATTAGCCACAGAGGACACAGAGGGCACAGAGGGGAAACGATGAAGGAGGAATGATGAACGATGAACTGAAAGCGAGCTGCCTTCAGCTCGTCGTTCGTCGCTCCTACCTCATACTTCTTTCTCTGTGCTCTCTGTGTCCTCTGTGGCTAATCCTCTCCACGCTCGTACAGCGCGAGGAACTCCTTGTTGCCCTCCGCGCCGGGGATCGGCGACTCGATGACGCCGACGACGCGCAGCCCCAGAGCGCGCGCCGCGTCGTTCACCTCGGCGACGACGCGCGCGTGCTTCGCGCCGTCTTTCACGATCCCGCCCTTGCCGACCTCGCCGCGACCGACCTCGAACTGCGGCTTGATGAGCACGACGAGGCGACCCGTCTCCTTAATTAAAGGCACGACGGCGGGCAGCACCTTCGTCGCGGAGATGAACGAGACGTCCATCGCGGCGAGATCGAAACGCTCGGCGAAGTCCGCGGGCGCGAGGTGGCGGGCGTTCACGCCCTCGCGCACCTCGACGCGCGGATCGCTCCTTAGCCGCCAATCAATCTGGTTGTGCCCCACGTCCACGGCGACGACGCGCGCCGCGCCGCGCCGCAGCAGACAATCCGTGAAGCCGCCGGTCGAAGCGCCCACGTCGAGGCACGTGAAGCCGTGAACGTCGAGGTGGAACTCGTCGAGCGCGGCTTCGAGCTTCAATCCGCCGCGACCGACGTAGCGCGAGGCGGGGTCGTCCGCGCCGCGCACGCGCAAGGGGGCGTCGGGCGCGAAGGTCTCCGAGGGCTTCTCGACGCGGCGCTCGCCGACGAGCACGCGACCCGCCATGACGAGCGCCTGCGCGCGCGTGCGCGACTCGGCGAGCCCGCGCGCGACGAGCAGCCGGTCAACGCGCTCGCGCTTCATCGCGCGCCGCCGTCGCCATCGCCGTCGCGCGCGCCGTCGAGGAGTCCTGAGATGGCGTCGAGGAGTTCTTTGGAGCGGAAGGGCTTGGCGACGTGGGCGTCGAAGCCGGAGGCGAGGGCGCGCCGCCTGTCCTGCTCGCCCGCGAAAGCCGTGACGGCGACCGCCGGGACGGCGCGCGTCGCCTCGTCCGCGCGCAGCTCCGTGATCGCGCCCCAGCCGTCGAGGTGCGGCATGGAGATGTCTATGAGGACGAGGTCGAAGTCTTCGGCGCGCGCGGCTTCCATCAACTCGCGCCCGTCGCGCGCCTCGCGCACCTCGTAGCCCGCGCTTTCGAGGATGAGGCGCAGCAGCTCGCGGTTGTCGTCGAAGTCTTCGGCGATCAGGATGCGGGCGGGCAAAGTTGTTCTCGCCTCCAAAGGGTTGCGGGCTGTGTTCGCAGGAGCGTGACGCGCGAGCAAAACGGCGCGATGCGGCGACTGCGCGTCGTTATATCGCGCGGCGCGCGCGGGTGTCAAACGACCCGGCGCGGCGGCGGCGGGCGGCTGACTAAAGAGTTGCTTGACAGTCATTTCGCGCGACCGCCATAATCGGCGGGCAGGCGCGCGAGCCGCGCGCCGCCGCACGCCGTCCGCCCCGCTTTACTTCCGTAACCCGATTGTTTAAGGAGACCCCACGTTGGCAACGAGTGAAGACTTGGAGCGCAGCCTCCGCGGCAAGATTGAGGAGCACGTCAACGCGCTCGCCGGCGAGCGACTCGAAGAGGTGCGGCGCGCGCACGGCGCGCTCAGCGACGCGCTCGCGCGCCTCGGCGAGCTGCGCCTCGGCGACGAGGGCAGGGGCGCGCTCGCCTCCGCGATCGCCGAGCACCTGCGCGACGCGCGCGGTCGCGGCGCGGAGGAAGCCGCGCGGTCTTCAGCCGCCGCGCAGGCGACGGGCGACGTGGCGCTCCTGAAAGCCGCCGTTGACGACATAGACGCACAGCGCACGCAGGCCGACATCCTCCACGCGCTCGTCAACCGCGCGGCGTCGTTCGCGCCGCGCGTCGCCTTCTTCGTCGTCAAGAACGAGCGCGCGACGGGCTGGCGCGCGCGGGGCTTGGAAGGCACCATCGGCGACGACCGCGTGCGCGACATCTCGCTCGCGCTCACAGCCGACAACGTGCTCAGCGAAGTCTATCGCACGCGCGCGACGTGGAGCGGCGCGCCCGGCTCGCGCTCCGGCGATCACGAGCTCGTCTCCAAGCTCGGCGACGAGCCGCCGCAGCGCATGGTCGCCGTGCCCTTAGTCGCGCGCGACAAGTGCGTCGCGGTGCTCTACGCCGACAGCGCCGGGTTGGAGTCGGACGCGATCAACCTCGAAGCGCTGGAGACGCTCGTGCGCGTGACGGGCATGGCGGTCGAGCTTTTAGCCGTCAAGCGCGGCGCGCCCGCGGGCGCGCCGGCGACGACCGCAGCCGCCGAGCCGCAGCCCGCGACCGAAGCGACGGCGGAAGCGCCCGCAGGGGCTCAGCCACAAACTTCAGCGGGGACGAGCGCGCCGACTTACGCCGAGACTCCCCCGCGCGCCGAAACCGCCGCGACGGACGAAGCCGCGTCGCAGACCGAGGCGACCGAAGCCGACGCGCACGAAGCCTCGCCGTGGGGTGAAGATTCGTCTTCGCAAGCCGCCGCGCCGCAAGCCTCGGCGGGCGAAGTGCCGCCCGAAGTCTCCGCGCCCGTGGCGGAGTCCGCCTCGCCCTTCGCGTCGCACGGCGGCGCGCCGTCGTTCGGCGAAGCCGCGCCGCCGCCGCCCGCGTCGCAAGCGTCGCAGCAGGGCGCGGGGACGTTCGCCGCGCCGCTCGGCGAGTCGCCGCGCCGCCGCTACGGTCAGGACGCGGAGCTGCCCGTCGAAGTCTCCGAAGAGGAGCGCCGCTACCACACGGACGCGCGCCGCTTCGCCCGCCTGCTCGTCTCCGAGATCAAGCTCTACAACGAGCAGAAGGTGAGCGATGGTCGCCAGCACGCAGACCTCTACAGCCGACTGCGCGAAGAGATCGACCGCTCGCGCCAGATGTACGACAAGCGCGTCCACCCCTCGGTCGCGCCGCGCTACGACTACTTCCACCAAGAGCTCGTCAACACGCTCGCCGAGGGCGACGCCGCCAAGCTCGGCGCGGGCTACCCCGGCGCGACCGTCGCGGCGTAAACGACAAGAACGGATCAAAGTTCGCGGGCGGAGATTCGTCTCCGCCCTTTTTCTTTTTGCTCCACCTCTCCATCTTTTTTCCGCCCGCAGGTCGCCGTCCAAACTTGCGGCGCGTCGCGTGTCACGATAGCTTAAACTCCTCTCCTCGTTCGATCAGACACACGGGAGCGAAAAAGCCTTGCGCCTTCATCTCCGACTTCCCCGCCGACGCCGCCTCGGTTACGCGCTCGTCTCGACGCTCTGCGCGCTCGCCGCCGCGTCTCTGCCGCTCACGGTCGCGAGCTGCCGCGCGCAGCAGGCGCGCCCCGCCCCGCCGCAGACGGTCGAGCGCCTGCGCGCGCTCACGCACGCGGACGTTGACCGCCTGCCCGCCGAGAGCGCCGTCCA
>JAIVGV010000512.1 GCA_020201365.1 Acidobacteriota bacterium | reverse complement strand
TGTTTGCACCGTTTACAGGTTTCGCGGGCGAAGGAGCGAGCCTGGCCGCCGTCTGAGGTGCAAAGAGCGCCGACGTTGTGGAGAGAGTAATTAGGACCAATGCCGCAAGCGCTACATTCGTTGAGTAACTCAATCTTTTCATTTTCCTATTCCTTCTGAAAGTTAAGGGATAACGCCCAACTAGTGATTATCCGACCAGAGGTTGGATAATACGCTCTACTGGCGTGATATCGCGCTCGCAGTCGGATAATATCATTATCTGCCCCTTCTACTTTCGCATCACTCCTCACACCATTCCAATTTGACCAGCGACGGACGTGCGGCGATCAAGGCGTGAAGACGCGCCGGAAGATGATGCCGGAGTAGTTCAGGCGCATCGCCTTGCCGCCCACGACGGACTCGAAGGTGACGCGGTCGGGGTCTGTCTCGTCGCCGAGGCGGAAGGAGCCTCCTTCGGCGGGCGCGAGCGGCTGCACGCCGTCAAACAACAGTTGACCTTTGCGCAGGACGACGCGCGCCGTGCCGTACCAGGGGCTGTCGTTGAAGTAGTGTCCGGCGTATGCGTCCCACTCCTTCGGGTAGTTGAAGGCGCGCGCGCCGGTGTAAGCCTCGTTCGTGTACCAGACCGCGCCGTGGAAGGCTTCCGCGACGCGGTTGTTCTGTCGCGCGAAGCCGAGCAGGTAGAGATCGTAGTCGGGGTGTTTGACGAGGAAGAGGTCGCGACCCGCGCGCTCAAGGGCGACGCGCTGACCGTCGCGCGCGACGAGCAAGAGTCGGCTCCCTTCGGCGACGAGCGTGAGCTTACTCCCGTCGGGCGAAGTGAACGTGCCCGCGTAGTCGGCGGCGTTCTTCACCTCGTCGGGAGGCGGCGCGGGCGTCGGAATCGCGGGCAGGGTCGCGCCGTGCGTCCGGGCGGTCACGCAGTCAAGCGCGTAGCGCGTGACGGCGACGGGGCGGTAGCCGCGCAGGTTCGCGTTGACGGACGCGAACGCGCCCAAGCCCTCGGTCACGTCGCAGTCAATCGAAGAGCTGAAGGCGACCATGCCGCCCGTGTGGCGCAGGCGCGTGTGCCCGTTGATGTCGCTGATCCAGAGACCGTAGCCGTAGCCCGCGGGCTCGCCGCGAAAAGGTGAGTTGATGACGGGCGTCGTCATCAGGCGGAAGCTCTCCTCGGAATAGACGCGACCGCGCGGCGTCGCCCCCTTGTTCAAAAGCATCCGGACGTACAGCGCCATGTCGCCGGGCGTCGAAGTGATGCTGCCCGCAGCCATGTCCATCTCGATCCAGGGCGCTTCGGCGAGCCGACCGTGCAGCGGGAACGGGCGATCCTCGTAGAAGGGCCGGTAGCCGACAGCCATGCGCGCCCGCGTGTCGTTCGAGATGACGGGCGCGCTCGCCGTCATGCCGAGCGGTTGGAAGAGTCGCGCGCGCATCGCGTCTGCGAAGGGGCGACCGTCGAGCGCTTCGACGAGGAAGCCGAGGATGTTGTAGCCGGTGTTCGAGTAGAGGAAGTGTGAGCCGGGCTTCGAGCCAGTGGGGATTTCGGCGAGCAGCGCGTCGAGCAAGAGCGGCGCTTCGGGCAAGCCCGCCGTGTGGCTCAGTATGTCGTGCGTCGTGACGGGCTCGAACTTCGAGACAATCTTTAGCCACGGCAGATACTGTCCGACCGGCTTGTGCAGATCGAGCTTCCCCTCCTCGCGCAACTGCAACAGGGCGATTGCGACGAACGACTTGGAGATCGATCCGATCTGAAACAGCCTCTCCGGCGCGACCTTTGTACCTGACTTGATGTCCGCCAGCCCGTAGGTCGCGACGCGCAGTGTGCCCTCGCGGTTGGCGATTGCGAGCGTGAGCCCCGGCGCGCCCGTCTCGCGCATGTGCGCGACGATCATCTCGTCTAGGCGCGCGAAGGCTGGCTGGAGCGACGCGGCTTGGGCGCGCGTCGCCTGCGGCACGCTCGCGGCGAGGAGCGCGGGTTCAAACTTTGAGCCGAGGGCGGTGTAGGCGGCGAGGGCGAGTGTGGACTTCGCGCCTGTGCCGATGAAGGCGCGGCGCGAGAGCTGCGCGGGGGGCTTGGTCATCGTTTGGGTCTCCGCGGAGGTGTCGCCATCGTCCTCTCTTCCGGACGTTCTCCGAAGAGACCCGCTCGATCTTCGGGGCGGCTAACGATCCTCGCCGCCGAAGTATATCCGCGGCGACGTAAACGGCAAGTGCGCGCGGTAGTCCTAACACGTGTCGTCGTTGACGCGGTAGCTCGCGAAAGCATTAGTTTTTCGCGGCACAACTTTTGCGAAACTCTGTTAAGTGCGGCGTTTGATTTCGCGCTGGTTGGTGGGGTGATTCATTAGTTGTTATCGGACTCACGGCAGTTTGCACTTTCATCGCCCGCTGATGAGTGACGACCCGCGCGCCGGGCTGTGAACTCTCGTCAGCCATTTTCGACAAGGTTAGCGATCGGCGCGACGCGTCGGCAAACTGTTGCGTCAAAAAATCGGAGGCACGTTTGAAGTCCGTGCCTCCGAAGTTTTTTTCAGTTGAATCGGGCATCAGCCCGTGAACGCCTTGAGGAGTCGCGCGCGCGAGGGGTGGCGCAGCTTCTTCAAAGCTTTCGCCTCGATCTGGCGGATGCGCTCGCGCGTCACGTCGAACGACTGCCCGATCTCTTCGAGCGTCTGCTCCTCGCCCTGCGTGCCGAGCCCGAAACGCATCTTCAAGACCTTCTCCTCGCGGGGCGAGAGCGTCTGCAAGACCTCTTCGGTGATCTCTTTGAGGTTCTCGCCGACGACGCCCTCCGCCGGGCTCACGCGCGTCTTGTCCTCGATGAAGTCGCCGAGGCTCGCGTCGCCCTCGTCGCCGATGGGCGTCTCGAGCGAGACCGGCTGCTGCGCCAGCTTGAAGATGCCGCGCACCTTGTCCGGCGTCATCCCGACGTGCTTCGCGATCTCGTCGTCCGTCGGCTCGCGACCCAGTTCCTGCACGAGCGCGCGAGACGTCTTGATCAACTTGTTGATCGTCTCGATCATGTGGACGGGGATGCGAATGGTGCGCGCCTGATCGGCGATGGCGCGGGTGATCGCCTGGCGGATCCACCACGTCGCGTAGGTCGAGAACTTGTAGCC
>JAIVGV010000301.1 GCA_020201365.1 Acidobacteriota bacterium | reverse complement strand
CTTGACGAGCGAGGCGGGGTTGAAGCCCGTGTCGGCGTTGTGCGAGGCGTAAACCTTCCGCCCGTCCCAGCTCTCGACGAGGACGCCCTGCTTTTCGGGCTCCTCTCCGCGCGACGAGTACCAGAGTGCCACGTCGAAGCGCGGAAGCTCGACGGCGGGCGGCGGCACGTCCGCTACCGTCGCCGCAGACTCGCCCGAAGCGGCTGGGAGACTCGTGCGTACTTCGTCCGCGACGCGGCGACCCGCCTGCTTGACGACGGCGAGTGTGGACGGGAAGTAGGTGAGCGCGGCGATGAGGAGCGCGCCGACGGTGAGCAGTGCGTAGATCGGTTTTCGCGAGTGCAAGACTTCCTCCCGAAGAGCAAGAGATGAGGGCGGAACGATGAAGGATGAAAGAATGCTCACTCGCCATGAGCGATCTCTTTTTCATCCCTCATCCCCGCCCTCAGCACTTACCCTGCCTTTCCCTGTGATCTTCAGATCGAACCTTCCGCAAACGGGGGAGGAAGTTTTAATATGCTAAAGGTCGCGGCGCACGTCAAGCGGATCTGACCGCGCCCCGTCGCAACGTCTCGCAGACTCTCGGCATGAACCTCCTCCAACTCCCGGACGCGGGCGCGCAGCTACTGCCCTTCCCCGTCGCGCTCGGCTTCGTCGCCGCCCTCGGCGCGATGATCGGAAGTTTCTTAAACGTCGTCATCCACCGCCTGCCGCGCGAAGAGTCAATCGTCTTCCCGAACTCGCGCTGCCCCTCTTGCGGCACGGCGATCCGCCCTTACGACAACATCCCGGTGGTTAGTTACGCCGTCTTGCGCGGGCGCTGCCGCTCTTGCAAGTCGCCGATCAGCGCGCGCTACCCCGCCGTCGAGCTGCTCGTCGCCGCGCTCTTCGCGCTCGTCTTCTGGCACGACCGTCTGACGCTCGCGCTCCCCTTCGATCTCGTCTTCGTCGCCGCGCTGACCGCGCTCGTCTTCATAGACGCCGAGCACATGATCCTCCCCGACGTGATCACGCTGCCCGGCGTCGGCTTCGCGCTCGTCGCGCGCGCACTCGTGCCGAACACCTACGCGCTCGGCTTCCTCGCCGACGGCTTGCTGCACGGGCTGCCCGACTGGACGGTCTCGCTCGCGGGCGCGCTGCTCGGCGCGCTCGTCGGCGGGGGCTCCCTGTGGCTGACGGGCTTCCTGTGGGAGCGTCTGCGCGGGGTCGAGGCGATGGGCTTGGGCGACGTGAAGATGATGTTCATGGTCGGCGCGTACCTCGGCTGGGCGCACACGCTTCTGACGATCTTCCTCGCGGTCATCACGGGCTCGCTCGTCGGCGTCTCGATCATGCTCGCGCGGCGCGAGCGCGACATGAAGATGCTGCTCCCGTTTGGCATCTTCCTCGGCGCGGGCGCGCTCGTCAGCCTCCTCGCCGGTCACGCCCTCATCGGCTGGTACGTCGGGCGCTTCGTCCCTTAACCAAGTGCTGAGTGCTGAGTACCGCGTACTGAGTGAAAGACAGAACCATGCGAGCCGCATATTGTTTTTCCTCAGCACTCAGCACTCGGCACTCAGCACTCAGCACTCGGTCATGACCCGCTACGAGAATCGCGTGCAACTCGCGCTGGCGCTGGTGGTCGGCTTGCTGCTGCTCGCCAACCTGTTCGCGCTGACGCTGCTGGCGTTCGTGCCGCAGGAGCGGGTCGCGCGCGCGCCGCTGCTCTTCAGCGTCTTCCTCGTGACGCTGCTCGTCTCTCTGCCCGTCGTCTTCATGCTCCCGCGCTGGCTCTTGAAGCCCTACCGGCAGCTCGTCGGCGAGGCGGAGCGCGCGCCCGTCGCGGCGAACCGCAAGGGCGCGCGCGACGAGGCGGAGTTCGTGCTGGAAACTTTCCAGTCGGTCGTCGAGAAGCTGCGCGCGCAGCAGCGCGAGCTGGAGCGACTGAGCGCGCTGGCGAGCGAGCGCGCCGCGTCCGCCGAGATGTTCAGCGAGCGGATCGTGGCGAGCGTGCCTTCGGGGCTCGTCGCGTTCGACGCCGAAGGGCGCGCGACGGTCGTCAACGCGCCCGCGCGCGCAGTGCTCGACGCGGACGGCGCTGAGACGGTCGGTCGCCGCGCCGCGGAGCTGCTCGCGCGCGCGCCGGAGCTGGCGCGCATGGTCGAGAGCTGCTTGCAGTCGGGCGAGCTGTTCCGGCGCGAAGAGGTCGCGGCGGTCGCGGCGGACGGTCGCGCGCGGCGGCTCGGCGTGACGGTCGCGCCGATTGACCCGCAGCCGGGCGCGCCGTCGCGCGGCGCGCTCTGCATGTTGACTGACATCACCGAGGTCGCGGAGCTGCGCGAGGCGCTCGCCACAAAGCGCAACCTCGAAAGCCTCGGCGAGATGTCGGCGGGGCTCGCGCACGAGTTCAAGAACGCGCTCGCGGCGCTGCACGGCTACGCGCAGCTACTCCAATCGCAGTCGGCGGACGAGCGCGCGCGCGCGTCCGCGGCGGCGCTGCTCGAAGAGGTGCGCGGCCTCTCGGCGATGGTCACGTCCTTCCTCAACTTCGCCCGCCCGCAGCCGCTCGAACTCGCCGACGTGCGACTCGTCGAGCTCGTCGGCGACTGCGCACGCGAGCTGTCGCCGCTCTTCGGCGCGCGCCGCGTCGCGTTAACCGTCAACGGCGACTTCGCCACGATCCGCGGCGACGAGCGGATGCTGCGTCAGGCTCTGCTGAATCTGCTGCGCAACGCGGCGGAGGCGATTGGCGAGAGTCGGGCGGAACGCCGCGTCGCTGTCAGCGGAGCGAGCGAGGGCGACGACGCCGGACGCGCCTGGAGTGTCATCAAGATCGAGGACAGCGGGGCAGGCATCGAGCCGAACGATCTCAGCCGCATCTTCATTCCCTTCTTCACCACCAAGTCGGGCGGACACGGCGTCGGGCTCGCGCTCGCGCACCGCGTCGTCACCGAACACGGCGGCGCGCTCACCGCCGCCAACTCGCACGACGGCGGAGCGATCTTCACGATCCGACTCCCTCTCTCAACCCAATCGTAAAGAAGCGACGCGGAACAAAACCGTGCGACAGCGCGAGCAATGAAGCGCGCGCTTTCCACGTTGAGAGCGCGTGCTACTTCTTAAGCGACCTCGCGGTCGCTGCGGGCAGGGACAAGCCCTGCCCCTACCATGATGAGCGCGTCGAATAGTTCTCACCGCGCAGCTCCCGGCGCAGGCGCGAGGGGCGGAAGCCGAAGGCGATGAGGCGCGCGGGGAGTCTGCGCAGGACGGGCGTGCGCAGGAGCAGTCGCAGCGGGAGCGGGACGTTGAACGTCTGCCGCGCGCGCATGGCGTTGGCGATGCCGATGCGCTGTGCGAAGGCTTGGAGCGACTGGATGATGCGCGTCGGGAGCTCGCGGCGTCGCTGGACGGCCTGGAGTTGTGCGCCGGTGATCTCCGCGCCGCGTCGCAGCGGATCGGCGAGGGCGTTGGCGGCGGCGACGGCGTCCTGGATCGCGTAGTTGATGCCGACGCCGCCGAAGGGCGACATGACGTGCGCGGCGTCGCCGACGAGCAGCAAGCCGGGGCGGTGCCACACGCGCAGCCGGCTCGACTCGACCGAGAGCATGGAAATCTGCCGCCAGTCTTTCAGGTGTTCGGCGCGGTCCGCGAACTCCGGCGCGATCTCGGCGAAGGATTTGCGGAGCGCTTCGAGCCCGTCGGCGCGCACCTGCTGGTAAGTGCCCTTGAGGATGATGTAGCCGCACTGCCACTCGCCGAGGCGGTCGAGCAAGACGACGGCGTGACCGCGACCGAAGCGCGCGACGACGCCCGACGGATCGTCGGCTTTACGCGGCACGCGAAACCAGAGCACGTCCATCGGCGGCGAAGTCTTCATGATCCCCGCTTCCAACCCGCTCAGGTGGCGCACGCGCGAGCCGCGCCCGTCCGCGCCGACCGTGAGCTTTGCGCGTACTTCGTGCCACGCGCCATCCCCGTCGCGGTAGCGCACGCCGCGCACGCGCCCGCCCTCTTCAATCAACTCTTCGACGCGCGCGCCGAGTCGCAACTGGAAATCGGGGTGGCGACTCGCCTCCGCGACGAGGAAGTTTAAAAAATCAACCTGCGGCATCATGGCGATGAACGGGAACTTCGTCTTGAGCCGTCGGAAGTCCGCGACGGTGAGCAGCCCCGCGCCCGTCATGATGTTGGCGGTGTGAATCTTCGTGTGGCGGAGTTGAAGCAGGCGATCCGCGAGCCCCAGCTCGTCCATGATCTCAAGCGCCGAAGGGTGGAGCGTGTCACCGCGAAAGTCGCGGTCGAAGTCCTCGTGCGCTTCGAGCAGCAGGACCGCCACGCCGTTGCGCGCGAGCACGAGCGCGAGCACGACGCCCGCAGGCCCCGCGCCGACGACGCAGCAGCGCGTCTCGAACGACTCGCGGACTTCGCGCGGCTCGCCCGCGCCGCGAAGTGAAGTTCGCACGTTCATCCGATTTATTCCGCGCGCGGCGGGAAGCCTTGCGGAAAATAGTCGCGCCAGCGCCGGTCAACCAGCTCGGCGATGTCAGGTCTGACGATCAGCTCGTCGGGGTAGCCGGGTTTCATGCGCGCGTCCATGACGACGGGCGCGCGGTAGGCGAGGTGGTGGCGTGTGACGTTCGTCTCGGCGGCGTGGATGTCCGCGGCGGGCTCGAAGCGCGTCCAGGTCGCCCAGAGGAAATCAGAGACGTTGTGCGCGACGGATGCGTCGTCGTGGATGATGACGATCTGCCAGTCGGCGAAGGCTTCTGCGCGCGCGAGTCGCGGCGCGAGTTCCGCGTCCTCCCTGAACGGCGCGCCCTCGACGACGAGACAGCCCGCGCAGAAAGCTTCGGCGCGCGTCACGCCTGCGGGGAGCGCGCCGCGAAACTCTCGCGGCAGATCGCGTCGCGCGTCGCCTAAGCCCAGCATGACGGCTTTACTGCCCTCGTTCACCTTTCCGCTCGTGTAGTCGAGCGTGTCCATGGAGGTGTTCGAGAAGATGAAGAGATCGCGCGCCGCTTCGAAGCGCGCGAGGACGTGCTCGAAAAGTTTACGAAAGTCGCGCAGGTCCTGCGGCGCGTCTGTGAGCAGCAGGAATTTGGTGAGCGAGAGCTGACCTTCGCCGAGGATGCGGAAGGCTGAGACGAGCGCCTCGCGTCGGTAGCGCTCGCGCACGACCGCCGCGGCGAGCGAGTGGAAGCCCGTCTCGCCGTAGCTCCACAGGTCGCGCACGCTCGGCATGACGAGCGGGAAGAGGGGCGAGAGGAGCTGTTGCAGGTAGTCGCCGATGAAGAAGTCTTCCTGCCGGGGCTTGCCGACGACGGTGGCGGGGTAGATCGCGTCGCGGCGGTGGAAGACGGCTTCGACGTGGAAGACGGGGTAGTCGTGTCTGAGCGAGTAGTAGCCGTAGTGATCGCCGAAAGGACCTTCGGGGCGTCGCTCTTTCGGCGGCACGTATCCTGTGAGCGCGAACTCTGCTTCGGCGACGAGTTGGTGTCGCTCTGCGCCGAGCGGATTTCTAGTCATCCCGATCTTCTCGCCCGCGAGGAGCGAAGCGAGCACAAGCTCCGGCACGTCTTCGGGGAGTGGTGCGACCGCCGCGAGGATGAGCGCGGGCGCGCCGCCTAAGAAGACCGTGACGGGCAAAGATTCATTCGCGCTTTCGGCTTCGTGGTAGTGGAAGCCGCCGCCCTTGTGTATCTGCCAGTGCATCCCGGTCGTCGCGGCGTCGAAGCGCTGCATGCGATAGACGCCGAGGTTGTGCCTGCGCGTGCGAGGGTGCTCCGTGTAAACGAGCGGCAGCGTGAGAAAAGCGCCGCCGTCCTCTTGCCACGTCGTCAGGACGGGCAACTCGTCTAGCTTTGCTGGTCGGTCAACTTCTTCGACGACGGGCGCGCGCCGCACGTTCTTCGTCCCGAGCTTCAAAGCTTCGACGGCGAGCGCGCGGTGCTGCCACAGCTTCGCGGGTCTCGGCGGCAGGAGCGACTCCGCGACGTTGACGATCTCGCGCACGATTCGTTCGGGCTTCTCGCCGAACGCGCGCTCGATGCGACGCTCGGTGCCGAAGAGGTTGGTCACGACCGGGTAGCGACTCCCCTTCGCCCTCTCGAAGAGCAGCGCGGGTCCGCCTTGCGCGATGACTCGGCGGTGGACTTCGGCGAGTTCGAGGTAAGGGTCAACCTCGGCGCTCACGCGGACGAGATCGTTCTCCCGCGCGAGCAGCTCGATGAATTGACGCAGGTTGCGGTGCATGACGGGCGTGAGACTACTTTAACCGCAAACAATGTTGAGACAAAGTGCCAAGCGGTGAGGGAGACATGCCGCTTTCGCCATAGAGTCTATTCCGCCTATAAGGTTATTGTTAGACGCTTTCAGGCGGAGTGATCGTGGAAGGGGAGGATAGATGGGAGGCGGCGTAAAACCGATACCGGAGGGCTTCCACACCGCCACACCGCGTATCTATGTCATTCGCGCTGCCGCTCTTCCTGTACGCGCGAGTCGCGGATCGGGTCGCCTGTGACGGCGGGCGCGGCGGGGCGCGCCTAGTTGTTGCGGCGAGCGACTAAGTTCATCGCCTCACGAACGCTATTCGAGTGTATGCGGCTGCTTCTTTAGGGCTGCGGCTGCGGCGCGGCGAGCCTGCGCGTGATCTCGCGCTCGGCGAAGCGCGCGGCGGAGGCGACCTTCGGGTCGTTCGAGGCGGCGTAGGGCTTGACGCGCTCTAGCGTGTCGGCGTCGCCGAGGCGCGCGAGCGCTTCGAGGAGGCGCGTGAGCGTTGTGCCGCTCGCGCGGTCGAGGAAGAGGTAGAGCGGTTCGGGCGCGCCGAGGTCGTTGAGGTAGGCGACCGACTGGTTGCCGCGCGAAGAGTCGAGCGCGCGGACGATCTCGAAGAGCGCCTCGGTCTTTCCCATCCGGTAGAGCGCCCAATCCAACGCGAGGCGCACGCGGTCGTTCTTCTCCTGCAGGCGGTAGCCCTCGACGAGCCTGCGCTTCTCCGTCGCCTTCAGCCGCGCGAGTTCCTCGGCGGCGCGCTGGCGTATGAGCGGATCGTTGTTCGTGAGCTGCCGGGCGGCGACTTCGGCGTTACCGCGCGCACGCCCGACGGCTTCGTCCTGCATCTGCTCGCGCGTCTGCGCGTGCGCCGCCGTCGCGGGCGGCGCGGCGAGGGCGATGAGCGTGAAGACGACTCGAAGTTTCATCGGAGACTCCCTTCGTGGCTGACTAGAAGAGGGAGAGGTTCGGCGCGATGAATAATCGTAGGGGCAGGGGGCTTGCCCTCCGCCCCTACGATTATTACTTTACGGGTTCTTCGACACACGCAGCGCGCCGCCGTTTAAGTTCAGCTCGGCGACCGGGATGACCTCGACGTTCGGGTACTTCTGTCTGAGCGCGGGCAGGAACTTCCTGGCGTCGCCGACGACGACGACGCTCGCGCCCTGCGCGCCGAGCCGCGTGGAGGCGAAGCGCTTCACGTCAGCCGCCGTGACGGACTGGACGTTGTTCACGTAAGTGTTGATGTAGTCGAAGCTCTGCCCGTAGAGCGCGAGGCTGGCGACCTGCGCGGTGAGACCTTCGACCGTCTCCATGTTGCGCGCGAAGCCGCCGATGAGCACGGCTTTGCGCGGCGTCAGCTCCGCGTCGGGCAGATCGCCGCTGGCGAGCCGCGACAGCTCGCCGAGAATCAGGTCAGCCACTTCCGCGCCCGACTCGTTCTTCGTCTGCACCGTGGCGACGAAGGGTCCCACGTCGCGCCTCGCGTCGAGCGCACTGACCGCCCCGTAACTCAAGCCGCGCTTGATGCGAATCTCCTGGTTGAGCCGCCCCGAATAGCCGCTCAAAACGGAGTTGGCGACGATGGCGCGGAAGTAGTCCTGATCCTTGCGGTTGATGCCGCGGCGGACGACGATCACCGCGGCTTGCCCCGCGTCCGGCTTGTCAACGACGACGACGCGCGGCTTCGCGTCCGACGCCGCGGCGGCGCGCGCGGAAGCGGCGGGCAGGGGCGTCGCGGGCTTCTTCCAGTCGCCGAAGAGTCTTTCGGCGAGCTTGAAGCCGTCTGCCGCCGTCACGTCGCCGCCGATGACGAGGACGGCGTTGTCGGGTCGGTAGTAGGTCTGGTGGAAGTTGACGATGTCCTCGCGCTTGAGCCGCGCGATTGATTCGGGCGTGCCCGCGAGCGGGTGACCGTAGGGCTCGTCGCCGAAGACGACGCGCGAGGCGACGAAGCGCGCGAGCGAGCCGGGCGTGCCGAGCGCGACGCGCAGATCGTCCAGGTACTGCTGGCGCAGCCGCTCGATCTCTTCGCTCTCGAAGACGGGGTTGCGCGCCACGTCGGCGAGGATGGCGAGCGCCTGCGGGAGCTTCGGCGCGCCCACGTCGAGGTTGGCGCGCGAGGCGTCCCAGCCCGCGCCGGAATCAATCGAGCCGCCGAGCGCCTCGATGGCTTCGGCGATCTCCGGGGCTTTGCGCGTCGCCGTGCCTTTGGTCAAAAGCGAGGCGGTCATGTCGGCGAGACCGGAGAGCTGCGCCGGGTCAGCCTCGCCGCCCGTCCTGACGACGAGTCGCGCGGCGGCGAGCGGCGTCGTGTGGCGCTCGACGACGACGACGCGCAGGCCGTTCGCGAGCGTGCGCTCGACCGGCACGGGGAACTTCACCGAGTGCGGCGCGGCGGGCGGCGGCGGCGTCTCGCGCGGCACCGCGGCGGGCTGCTGCGCGAAGGCGGAAGGTGACAGGGCGACGAAGAGCAGCGCGACGAAGACTATCGCGCGCGCCGCGCGGGGCGAGATCATTTCGCGAGGCATGTCGTTTCCTCCGGGTCTCATCCTACTTCCCTCCCTTCGTCGTGCCCGTCGGCGAGCCCGCGGGCTTCGTGCGCATAGACTCCGGCAGGTAGTAGAGGACGAGGCGGTTCTGATCGGTCATGTACTTCTTCATCACGCGCTGCACGTCTGCGGCCGTCACCTTCGAGAGGTGTTCGAGGTCAGTGTTGACGCGGTTCGGATCGCCGAGGAGCACCGCCGCGTCGCCGAGCGCGCCCGCCTTGCCCGCGTTCGTCTCGCGCTCGTGGAGCTGCCCCGTGACGAGCTGGTTCTTCGCCTTCTCAAGCTCGGCGGCTGAGACGGGCACGTCCTGCATCTTCTTGATCTCGGCGAGCAGCGCCCGCTCGGCGTCTTCCGGTTTCTTGTCCGACGCGAGGATCACGAAGAAGTCGAAGAGGCTCACGTCCTCGCGCAGGTCGGCGCTCGTGTTCGCCTGCACCGCGAGCTGCTGCTCATAGACGAGCGAGTGGTAGAGGCGCGACGACTCGCCCCCCGACAGGATCACGTCGGCGACGCGCAGCGCGTCGTTGTCCGGATCGGACTTCGGCGGGACGAGGTACGTGAAGGCGACCGCCGGCAGCGGCACGTTCGCGACGAACTCCACGTCGCGCATCTCGCCCGTGCGGGGCGGCTCCTTCACGGTCACGCGCGGGAGCGGCGCCGGGGGCTTGGCGACGCGGTCGAAATACTTGTCCACCCAGGCGTCGAGCTGCGCCTGATCGAAGTCGCCGACGA
Organism: Acidobacteriota bacterium; assembly: GCA_020201365.1. Taxonomy (GTDB): domain Bacteria; phylum Acidobacteriota; class Blastocatellia; order Pyrinomonadales; family Pyrinomonadaceae; genus JAIVGV01. The sequence goes on along the minus strand of JAIVGV010000301.1, from coordinate 2,043 downwards.
CGACGAGCGTCGCGTTGTCGGGCCGGTAGAAGGTCGAGTGGAAGTTCTGCACGTCCGTGAGCGACGAGGCGTCCAATTCCTCGATGCTGCCGATGCCGGGGCGGCGGTACGGGTGCCTGGCGAACGACTTCTGCTGGATGTAGTAGTTCAACTTCCCGTAGGGCGGCGCGAGGATGCGCGTGCGGAACTCCTCCTTGACGACCTCGCGCTCCGACTTGAAGTTCGGCTCGTCCACGTTGAGCGAGCCCATCCGATCCGCCTCCGCCCAGATGAGCGTCTCCAGGTAGTTCGACGGGATGTTCTCGTAATAGACCGTCACGTCGTCGGCGGTGTAGGCGTTGTTGTCGCCGCCCACGTCCTCCGTGAGGCGATCCATCATCTCCGACCTCATGTTCTTCGTGGACTTGAACATCATGTGCTCGAAGAGGTGCGCGAAGCCGCTGCGCCCCTCGGGGTCGTCCTTCGAGCCGACGTGATACCAGACCTGGATCGAGACGGTCGGGCTCGAATGATCCGCCGCGCTTAGGACGCGCAGCCCGTTCTGAAGCGTGCGCTCCTTGAAGTCGAGGCGCGGCATCTTGACCTGCCCGCGCGCCGGCGCGAGCAACAGCCCGCACACGAGTGCGACGGCGCACGCGGCGGAGACGGATTGACGGAGGCGTGACATAGATTTTCTGTCTCTCACTTTCAACGGTTTTGCGGGGCGCTCACCGCGAGCGCGTCGGCAGACGGCGCGGCACCGTTTGAGATGGTCGCGCCGGAGACGTTTGTTGCGGGCGAATTCGCGGCTGCCGGTCGAGTCTCGCGCGGAGTCCGACCCGCCGTTCCCGCGCCTGCGATCTTACGAAAAGGCGGGGCGATTTGTTTTGCGTCTCGCCCGTCGAGTCCCGCGCGCGAGCGGGCGCGCGCGGTTCACCGTGCGAATTTTTGCCCGCGCCGAAATCTTAATATAGAATGGCTCTCGCAGGCGACTGCGCGCAGCAGACCGTCGGAAGTTTTGTGGAGCGGTCGCGTCGGCGGTCGCTTTATGTTGTCGGCGGGCGGGCGCGAGACGTGGCATGGCGAGCGGTCTAGTTGTCCATCTGGAAGTCGGGCGCGAGCGGCACACCGAACTGCTGACCGACCAGCTCATCCGCATCGGCGCGGGCGAGGCTTCCACGCTGCGCCTGAGCCGCGACGCCGTCCCCGCCGCGCGCGACCTCCTCATCGAGCTCGCGCGCGAGGACAGTCACTACAAAGTCTCCGACTTCGATCCCACGCTCGACCTCACGCTCAACGGCGACCCCTTGCGCGAAGGCGCCGTCATCTCCGACGGCGACAAGGTGCAACTGCCCGCTGGCGCGCTCACCCTCCGCTTCTTCCCCTTCGAAGCCCCGCCGTCGCTCGTGCCCGAACGGCGCGGGGCGGGCGTCCACGTCGCGCCCTTCATCGAGCAGGCGGCGCTCGAAGCCGAGGCGACCGCGCGGCGCGACGACGCCAAAGTCTTCCTGCGCGAGTTCACGCGCGAGCTCGTCCGCGAGATCAACGTCAGCACGAAGGTCATCGTCTTCCTCTTCGCACTCGCCATCGTCGGCGGCTCGCTCTACCTCGGCTTCGCGGGCTTCAGAGAGCTGAAGCAGAGCCGCCGCCGCCTCGAAGAGCAGAACGCGGAGATCGCGCGCCTGAACGATCAGGTCAAACAGTCGCAGAACAAGTTCAACGAGGTCACCCAGACCAACAACGACATCATCAACAGCCTGTCGCTCGCGCCGACGATCCGCGCCAAGTTCGGCAACGGCGTCTGCCTCATCGCCGGTGTTTACGTCTTCGTCGAGCCGGGCACGGGTCGCCCCTTGCGCTATCCCGAAGCGGCCTCGCCCGAAGCCGCTGCCGATCCGAACGCCGCGCCTTCCGATCAGTCAACGATCCTCACGCCCGACGGCAAGGGCGCGTTCGCCGAGTTCCCCTACGTCGGCACCGGCTTCCACGTCGGCGGCGGCTACGTCCTGACGAACCGCCACGTCGCCTCCGAGCCGTGGGCTGCGGACGAGCGCTCGATGGTCT
>JAIVGV010000511.1 GCA_020201365.1 Acidobacteriota bacterium | reverse complement strand
GCGTCGCAGCGCGGGCACGGAGCCGCCGCTCGACTACAGCGTCCGAAAGACGACCGTGAACTTTTCACCCGGAGACTACAACGCGGCCGGGCTAGGCATCAGCTACACTGCGAAGGGAACTGACCGGGGACGCGAGATCAACGAGAATCGGATCGCCATCATCATCATGCACAAGTACCCGGACGGCTGGAAGGCTGAAAGTAGCGAATGCTTGTTTGATCAGCAGAACCAGACGCCGACCGCGAGCCCGTCGCCCTCGCCCGCGCAGACGAACTTAAACTCGGATCAGGTGAAGCGCTTGGCTAATGAGTTGGAAGAAAGGGTAAGGAAAGCGTCAAGGTCAAAGACCCCGGATGAGTTGGAAAATTCAAGCCGGACGCCGGCGCCGAGGAGGCGGCCCTGAGGCCGGGCGCGGGTGCCGCGTAAAAGTGTGCGCCTCACGTCTGCGCCCTCCGCCCCGTCCGCCGCGGCAGTTCGCTCCGGCGCGCCTACGCCCGTCTCTCGGAGGAGACGAAGCGTGCGCCTCAGCCGATCCACTCCGCCTCGATCATCAGGCGCAGCCACTCGCGGTGCTCGGCTTCGAGCAGCCACTCGCACCACCAGAGATCGCGCCAGACCTCTTCGGGCTTGGCGCCCTCGCGGCTCACGCGCTCGCGCAGCAGTTCGAGCGCGAAGTGCAGCGCGCGGAAGCGCACGGTGTTGCGGCTGAACTCGTAAGCCGCGCGAAGCCCGCGCAAGCCCGCCCCGAAGGTCGGCAGCGCCGCCGCGAGGATGACGAGCGTGACGCCGACGGCGCTTCGCCCGTGCGCCCACTCCTGCGCGTACCCGCTCAGGCTGAAGTGCTGCTCGAACATCTCGACGACTTCGAGGACGAGGTGGACGAGCGCGAAGAAGACGCTCGCGAAGAAGAGCAGCGGCGGGACGAGCCGCGTTGACCAGTCGCGGCGCAGGTTGCGCGCCGCCTGCCGGTAGAAGTAGCTCGCCTGCGGGTCGAGACGCTTGCGCCGGTAGTAGGCGACCACGTCGCCGAGCATCCGCTCGTCTATCGCGCCCGCGGGCGTGCACATCGGCAGGTCTGGCGCGCGCGTCTCCTCGATCCACTCGTGGAGCGTGCTCTCGTCTATGCGCTCGACGGCGTCGAACTCAGCCGCGAGCTTCGACTCCCACTCGGCGAGACCCCCGCCCGCGCCGCCGCCGACGAGCGACGGGTCGAGCAGCATCCTGAACTTCAGCAGGCGCAGCATCTCCGCCCTGTGCCGCCCTTCGAGCCAGTTGCCCTGCAGCGCGTAGCGCAGCCCGACGAGCGCGGCGGCGAGCGCGCCCGAGACCGTCACGACCTCGCCCGCGAACAGCCCGACCGCGAGCCCTCTCGTCAAACTCTCGTGCCCTTCGAGCGGGAGCAGCCTCGTCACGTCGAGGATCGAGAAGACGACGGCGAAGGTGCCGAAGACGCAGAAGGCGACGACGATCAGACGGTGACGCCGCTGCTGCTTGATCGCCGCCGCGTCGCTCTCGCTGAAGAGCGCGCCGCATTTCCCCTCGAGGAGCGCGAGCGCGCCTCGCAGCGGCGGGGCGTAGGAGTCGAGCTCCTCCGGCGTGTCCGACATGTCGTTAACGCCCTCTTCGAGTGCCGTCACGGTCTCGACCGAGGCGGCGGGGGCGCGTCTGCGGCGCGCGCTCTTAGTCATCCTCCCCCCTCCCGGCTTCGCGCTCGCGCCCGATGCGGTAGCCGAGCGCGGCGGTCGCCTTCAGCGTCTCCAGCACGGTGTTGCGGTCGTACTCTTTCTCCGACTCCGGCAGCTCTTCGTAGGGGACGAGCGACGGGTGCTCCTTGCGCGCGTCGTCGCGCGCGCGCCCGTAGCGCCAGCCGTCGCGTATGCGCTGGCGCGCCCAGACCTCGTGGTTGTTCTTCGCGAGGCGCTCGCAGAGCGCGAGCAGCTCGGCGTCGAGTCGGACGCGCGAAGTGTCTATTGGTTCGGGCGCGTAGTCGGCGCCGCCCTCGTCCGGCACGGTCGCGAACCTTTCCCCCTGCGGCGGGCGTGGCTCAAACTCGTAAGGCGTGGGATTGTAATACCGGCGCGGCGGCGTGTGGAAAATATTTTCAGCCGCGATTGATCGGACTTGTCTGCGAAGGCTGTTGTCGGAAGGGGGGCAAGCAGGCGCGCGCCGTCGCGCTCAGGCGTAATGCGCGTAAACGGTCTTCACCTTCTCAAGGAAGTCGCGCCGGTCGAGAATGTAGTGGAGCTTGACGGGCTCGTCGCCGCCCGTCAGTTGCTCGATCAGGTTCTCAAGAATCTCGAACTCGTCGCCCTGCGTTGCGCCGCGCGCTTCGAGGTAGCCGATCTGTCGCAGGCGGCGCACGAGTTCGCGCAGCGTGAGCCGCCCTTCGAGCGTGACGCCGCCGTGCGCGTGCGAGCGGCTCAGCAGATACTGCACGAGCAGCGCGTCGCCGTAGAGCGCGGGCGCGAGGAAGAGGCGCGCGCCGTCGCGCTGCCAGCCTTCCGCGAGGCGCTGCGAGCGGCGCACTGACCTCAGACCGTCGAAGACCTCCGCCCAGTCGGTCTTCGGCTCGGCGCGTTCCAGGTACGCGCGCGTGGCGGCGACGAGCCAGCCCTCGTCCGCGAAGTCGAGCGAGCGCCCCGTGGCATCGAGCCACTCGAAAAAGACGGCGCGCCGCGTTGACTTCGCGTCCGAGATTTGGAATTGATCGTCCGACTTCGGCAGGGACTTGACGAGCGCGCGGCGCGGCGCGTCCGTCAGCTTCGAGCCCTCGACGCGGTGGAGCGTGAAGCGCGCGTGCCAGCGCTTGGCGGCGTCGCAGGAGGGGCAGCGCGGGTGCTTCTCCACGCTGTCGAAGTAGGGGCGCGCGGGCTTGTGAGCGGTCAGATCGGGCGGCGAAGGCGCGTGGCGTTTGATCTCGGAGTAAGCCGTGCGCGGCGCGAGACCGAGCTGCTCGGTGAAGAGATCGAAGATGCAGGCGAGGCAGACGAGCCGCGTGTACGTCGCCAGCGCGCCCGGCGGGAATTCGCTCAAGTCAATGTCGCGCTTCTTCGCGGCTGTCGGCATGGGCGCATTTTAACTTAAACTCTCGCGGCGCGCGCCGTTTTTCGTCCGCCAGAGACGGG
>JAIVGV010000510.1 GCA_020201365.1 Acidobacteriota bacterium | reverse complement strand
CCGAGGACTTTCTTCCCCACCGTGCCCTGCCAGGAGGAGCTTTCGAGCAGCGCGTAGTAGAGCCAGCCGGCGGCGAGCGAAATGACGTTGACGAGCGCCTGCGCGCCGGTCGCCGCGAGCTGCGCCTCATCGCCGCCGCGCTCGCCCACGAGCGCGCCCGCCGCGCCGAAGGCGATGCCGATGGGGCAGAAGACCGCCGCCATCAGCAACCAGTCAATGAGGTACGCCGCGAAACGCTGTCCGAAGTTCGCGTACGATGGCGTCTGGAATTGTTGGAACATGCGCGGGCTGAGTCGTCGGGTTCAGGATCGGCAGAGCTTCGCGAGCGTGCGCGAGACTTTCGCGCAAGGCGTCGGTCGCGCCGACTGCGGAAGTTGGGATGAAAGAGCTTCGACTGCGGAGTGCTACGACGGCGGAGAACCGAGACCGCGCGACGCTCGCCCGCCCGACAGCGGTGATCGCTCGCGTCGCTTCGTCGCCGCCGCGCGCGGAGTTCCAACCCGCATTCGCGACTAGCGCGGCGAGTCTTCCGGCTCGACCGAGCGCGCGGGGACGGCGGGCGCGTTCTGCTGCGGCTGTTGCTGCTGCGGCGGGCGCGGCTCGCGGTACTGCTGCCGCCTGCCGCCGTTCGCGCCGCGCGCGTCCGTGGTGTGAATCCCCGCGCCCTCGCCCTGCTCCTCCCAGAGCCGACCGAAGATCATCTTCCCGGCGGTCGTCTGCAGGACGGACGTCACGGCGATGTCGGCGTTCTTGCCGATCATCCGCCGCGCGTTGTCCACGACGACCATCGTGCCGTCGTCGAGGTACGCGACGCCCTGGTTATACTCCTTGCCCTCTTTGAGGATGAAGACCTTCATCTGCTCGCCCGGCAGGACGACGGGCTTCAAGGCGTTCGCCAGCTCGTTGATGTTCAGGACGGCGACGCCGTGCAGGTGAGCCACCTTGTTGAGGTTGAAGTCGTTGGTGACGACGACGGCGTCCAATTGCTTCGAGAGTTCGAGCAGTTTCAGATCGACCTCGCGCACCGACGGGAAGTCCGTGTCAACCACCTGGATGTCGAGCTTGCCGTTCGACTGCAGGCGGTTGAGCATGTCCAAGCCCCGGCGACCGCGCTGGCGCTTCGACGAGTCGGGCGAGTCGGCGACCTGTTGCAGCTCGCGCAGGATGAACTGCGGGATGATGATCGTGCCCGACAGGAAGCCCGCCTCCGCGACGTCGGCGATGCGCCCGTCAATGATGACGGACGTGTCGAGAATCTTCATGTCGCGGCGCGTGCCCTTGTCGCTGAAGATTCCGCCCAGGGCGGACAGTTCCAGGTAGTCGCCCTTCGTCGCGCCGACGACGAGCCCGATGTACGCCATCAGGAACGTGAGCGCGAGCGTCAGGAACGTCTTGGTTTCGGGCGCGACGGCATTCGACTCCTGCCGGCTGATGAGCGACCCGATCAGAAACGCGCCGACGATGCCGAGGATCGAGCCGACCGCCGCGCCGATCAGCGTCTTCAGGGAGGCGCGCTGGATGCGCGTCTCGAAGAGGATGATCGCGCCCGCGACCGCCGCGCCGACGCCCGCAGAGATCAAGCGGTTCCCGTGGACGGGGTGCAGCACGTAGCCAGCCGCCACGAGGAGTGCCGTGAAGACAATGCGAATAAGTATGAGGTCAGCGTGCATGACGGCGGAGATATTATCACGCCTTTCGCGCAGCCGTCACGAAATGCTTGCAGACCCGGCGGCGGGAAAGCTTCTCCTGGCAGCGATCCCGGCGGCGCTCGTCCCCCCTTGATCGCACGCGACCACAGCCGATAGACTCCCGCAACGCAAACGAATCCGTGGTCGCTTCGCCTGCCAGACCACCGAGCACCCAGACTCTAACGGCAACTTCCTACCGGGTCGTCACCGGTCAACTTTCGGCTTGCTAAGACACAGGAGTTACTACGATGACACCACATCGTCTGCTGCTCGTAGTCGCTTTCACGTTTCTCATCCCCCCCGCAGCCCGCGCCCAGCAGGAGCCTGCCGCCGGGCAGAAGCCGGGGCAGGGCGGCGCGCCCGCCGACGCCTCGGTCGCGGTGATCGCCGCGGCCGCGCAAGATCGCGTGCGCTTCTCGGCACCGAACTCGGTCGTGCGGCTGCTCCTGGAGGTGTACGACGACGCCGGGCGGGCGGTCTTCGACACGGAGCAGCGCGGCAACGTGCTCGACTGGCACCTGGAGGACGGTGCGGGCGCGCGCCTCGCCGACGGTCAGTACCTGTGCGTCCTGACGGTCAAGGACTTATCGGGGCACATCAGGCAGAAGCTGGGCGTCGTGACGCTCGGCGGGAAGACGGCGGCGGTGCAGCCGTTCGAGCAGTCGCAGCTGACGGCGCAGCAGTCGCAGGCGGTCGGTCCGGTCGAGGCGGGTGCGGCGCTCACCGTCGTCGGGGCGGACGACGCGGCGGCGGCGACTGTCTTAGCGCATGACGGCGCAGACGGGCAGTTGAGCCGCACGCGCGGCGCGCTACGGTTCACAGTCGGCGACTTCTTTACGGGGGGCGACCGCGAGCAGATGCGGCTGACCGAGGAGGGTAACCTCGGCGTCGGAACGAAGCGCCCGCAGGCGCGCTTGGACGTGGCGGGCGACATCCGCACGTCGGGCGCGATCACGGCTGGCGGCGGCATCCGCTTCTCAGACGGGACGGCGCTGACCTCGGCGGTCGGGCGCGGCTCCAAGCTCGCCCCCGGCGGCGCGGTCTCGCCCCTGGCCTCGGGCGCGGGCACGCAGAACCAGTTGGCGAAGTGGCTCGACAACTCGGGCGCGCTCGGCGACTCGGCGCTGACGGAACTCAGCGGGCGCGTCGGTATCGGCACGGCTAACCCGTCGTTCAAGCTAGACCTGGTGGACAACAACACGGGCGCGGGTGGCTTCCAGCTCGCCAACAACACGTCGGGGGCGTTCGCCCAGCTGCAGAACCGGCTGGCGAACGACGCGGGCGCACTCGCCTACTACGGCATCACCTCTTCCGGCTACACGCAGGCGCCGATCCTTTCGAGCCGGGCCTTCTTCGGCAGCTTCAGGGCGGACACGGTCGTCTGGACGCAGACGGCGAACGACATCCTGTTCGCCACCAACGGGCTGGGCAGCAACAG
>JAIVGV010000509.1 GCA_020201365.1 Acidobacteriota bacterium | reverse complement strand
CTCGATGGTCAGGCGGAAGCCCTCGCGCGTCTGCCCCTTGCCGTGAATCTGCAAACCCTGGCCGCGACCGAAGAGGCGGACGTAGGTCGTGATGGGGATGTAAACGTGCTTGTCCACGAGTTCGCCGAAGATGGGACCGCGCCGCTCTTCGACGCCGACGACCTTCATCGGCATCCCCTCGACCTTGAACTCGCGACCGATGGGGTCAACTTCGGGGAAGAACTTGTCACGGATGTCCGCGCCGAGGACGACGACGAGCGAGGAGTGCTCCACGTCTTCGGGCTGGATGAAGCGCCCGTCGTCAATCGTCTTGTCGGTGATCTCATCCATGTTGGCGGTGTCGCCGAAGATGACGCCGCCGTAGAAGGTCTTGCCGTCCTGCTCGAACTTCGTGCCGCGCCCCATCTCCGCCCCGACCGCCGTGCACGTCTCGCAGTAGTGCTGCAGCCACTCCATGTCCTCCCAGCGCAGCCGCTTGTTGCGCCGGTTCATGCGCTCGAGGGTTCAAGCCCGAGATCGCCGCGCCGACGACGACCACCGACGCGACGCCGATGATGATGCCGATCAGGGTGAGGAACGCGCGCAGCTTGTGCGCGAAGATGGACTGCACGGCGATGCGCGCGGCGTCAACGTAGAAGGTGTAAACGTTCCTCATGGCGCGGGACGAAACAGAGCGCGCGCCGCCGACAGCGACGCCCTCCGGAGCACGACTCCTATACGCTAAAACGCGCGGGGATGTTTGATCGTTAACAACGGGGCGGGAAAATTTTGCGGGGCGGGGCTGGGGGGGAAGCGCGGCGCGCGCTCGTCAGGTCTTCAGATAAGGCTTGAGCCGCTCCGCCCAATCGCGCTCTACCTGCGCGAACTCCCCGCCGCACCGCTCGGCGCGCTCCGCGGGCAGCTCGCCGTCCTCGATCAAAAACTTGTACTTCTCCCCGTCGCGCGCGTAGAGCCAGCAGAGCAGGTCTGACTGCCTGCGCCGGTCGAGCGCGTGCGCGCCGCGCAGGAAGACTTCTTCGCCTCCCGCGCCCGGGGACTCGTCGCGCGTGAGCGCCTCGGCGGCGTCGAGCGCGGCGTCGTCGGCGTCGCCCGCCTCGCGCGTGAGCAGGAAGAGGGCGAGCTCGTCCGCCGCGCCCTCGGCGTCGTCCGCGGCGGGCAGCTTGTAGATTTGCGCGAGCAGGTGCGCGAGTTCGTGTTGGAAGACGAAGACGGTCGCGCCCACGACCTTGTCGTCGCGCTCGTCGTCCGATTTGGCGTCGCGGAAGGCGTCGTAGAGCGAGTCAACCAGCTCGTAGCAGACCGAGACGCGGCGCGCGCCCGCGTCGTAAGTGGCGTCAGCCTTGCCGCACTCGTCGAAGGCGAGCGTCACGTCCGCGGGCAGCGCGAGCGCCTTGTTCAGCTCGTCCGCCAAGCCTTCGAGCACGCGGTTCTCCCGCAAGTCCTGCCGCAGCTCCGCCTCACCCCTCGCCCTCGCCGCACCGTACTCGACGCGGAAGTCGCCCGCGTCCGCGATCAACCGCGCGCCCGGAGACGGCGGCGCGGGCGTTGCAGACGACGGCGAGCCGCCCGCCCGCTCGCTAACCTTTCTTTCGAGACACCCGCCACACAGCGACGCACACACGAGCGACGCGAGGATCGGCGCGGCGAGCTTGAGCCGCCTCGTCACCAACGCTCGCCGCACGCTTCCCCGCGCCCGCGCGCGGGTGCTTCCGTCGTGCGCCCCCGCGGCTCTCACTGCTTCTCCGCGCCCGCCTTCTCCGTCGCGGCGCGCGGCGGGAGCTTGTCGAGATTCTTGTCGAGCAGCCGGACGGTCGAGAGGACGGTCTCGGTCGCGCGGACGAAGAAGGCTTGGTTGATGCTGGCGAACTTGTCCGAGGGCTTGTGGTAGTCCTTGTGATCTTCGACGCCGAAATAGACGAACGGGACGCCCGCCTTGTAAAACGCCCCCTGATCCGACTGCATCGTCCAGTCGTCGTGACCGAGCTTCGGATCGTCGTGCCCCTCGATGAGGCGGACGCTGGCGCGCGCGGCGACGCGGTCGAGGTAGGGTTTGAGGAAGGGGGAGGCGTGTGCGCCCGCGGCGTAAAGCTCGTTGCGGTCGTTGTGGCTCACCATGTCCAGGTTCACGTCCGCGGCGATCTCGGAGAGCGCGACGGGCGGCGCGGCGACGAACTGCTGGCTGCCGCGCAAGCCGAGTTCTTCGGCGTCGAACGCGGCGAAGACGATGGTGTGCGCCGGTCGGCGCTGCGCGAAGTATTCGGCGAGCGCGAGCAGCGCCGCCACGCCCGAAGCGTTGTCGTCCGCGCCGTTGTAGGTCTCGCCGTTAACGACGCCGAGGTGATCGTAGTGCGCGCTGACGACGAGGCAGCGCCCGCCCTTCGACTTCCCCGCGACGAAGCCGACGACGTTGTTCGCCTGATACGTCTGCCCCCTGTGCTCGAACGCGAACGGCTCGAGGTAGCCGCCGCCGAAGGCTTGCACGCCGCGCCGCCGGAACGCCTCGACGATGTAGGCGCGCGCCTTCGCGCCCCCTTCGGTGCCCGTCCTGCGCCCCTGCATCTCGTCCGCAGAGAGCGCCTCCAAGTCGCCGAGCAGCCGCGCCGCGTCAACCACCTCGGAGCGCGGCCCGCCCGCCGCCGGGCTCGACGCGCCGTCCTGCGCGCGCGACGCGGCGGCGACAAGGACGACGAGCGCGAGCGACCCGACTGCCAAGGGAGTTCTCGCGCCTCGGCGCGTTCGCCGCCGGCGCTTCCGAGATCAACGTCGTCATCGAGACGCCCAAAGGTAGCCGCAACAAGTTCAACTACGACGACGCGCTCGGTCTCTTCAAGCTCGGCGGCGTGCTCCCGGCGGGCGCAGTCTTCCCCTTCGACTTCGGCTTCGTCCCAGCCACGCTCGGGGGTGACGGCGATCCGCTCGACGTGCTCGTGCTCATGGACGAGCCGGCGTTTACGGGGTGTCTGGTCGAGGCGCGCCTCGTCGGCGTCGTCGAAGCCTTGCAGACCGAGCGCGACGGCGAGCGGACGCGCAACGACCGCCTGATCGCCGTCGCCTCGGAGGCGCACCTGCACAAAGGTATTCGCCGGTTGGGTCAGCTCGACGAACACCTCGTCGAAGAGATCGAGCACTTCTTCGTCTCCTACAACGAGGTCAAGGGCAAGACCTTCGAGCCCCAGGGTCGCCACGGCTCGCGCCGCGCGCGCGAGATCGTCGAGGAGGGCGTGAGGCGGTACAGGCGCGGGAAGCGCGGCGCGTCGAAGAAGGACTGAGGACGCGCTGCAAAGCCGTAGGGGCAGGGCTTGTCCCTGCCCGCAGCGTGCGGGAGCACGCTAACGAAGAAGCGCGATCATTCAACCTTAAAATGATCGCGCTTCTCGTTTATCGTCCTTGCGGACGATGCGGGCAGGGACAAGCCCTGCCCCTACCGTCGTTGACGGCGTTGAGTCGTGAGCACAAAAAGAGTAGTTGCCGAAGTGCTGGCGTCGGCAACTACTCTTGTGTTTGAAAGTTGAGCGCGCTGGCTAGCCGCGCTGGTGCTGCGGCTGCGGCGGGCGGCGCTTCTTCTTGTTGCGCTTGCGCGCCAAGGCGGATTTCAGTTTCGCCTTCTGCCCCTTCGACATGAAGAAGGCGTGCTTCTTCGCGTCCTTGATGATCTCCTCGGTCATCACCTTGCGCTTGAAGCGGCGCAGCGCGCTCTCGATTGACTCGCCCTGATTTATCGTGACTGATGCCATACTCTCTACTGTTACTCCAATCTTTCTCAAAGAAACGCCCGATATTATGCCCGCCGCGGCGCGAAAATGCAAAAGCGCGCGGGCACGTCAGTCCTCGTCGTGGCTGGTGCGCTTCTTCGTCGGCTGATCGTAGAAGAGGATGGTGACGATGAGGTAGAAGCCGACCGCCGCGGCGAGGAGGAAGAAGATGATGGCGAGACCGGGGTAGCCGAAGATCGTGAACGACGTCTGGACGCGCATCAGCAGCGCCGCGCCGACGATCATCGCCGCGATGACAACGCCCATCGTGATGCGGTTGGCGATCTTCTGCGCGCCCTCCATCAAGACCTTCTCGTCGAGCGCGTCAACCTTGATCTGCAGGTCGTTGTTGCCGACCGCGTCGAGGATTTTGTTGACGCGGCTCGGCAGGCGCTCGACGAAGTCCTTGAGATCGATCAGGCTCGACATCAGGTTGCCGGGTTCGAGCGCGTGGATGAGACGTTGCTGCAAGATTTCGGTCGCGTAGCGGCGGATCGTCGCGTTCGGATCGAACTCGGGGTAGAGCGTGTAGACGACGCGGTCGAGGTTCAAGAGCGTCTTCGCGATCATCGTGAACTCGGCGGGGAGGCGGAAGTTGCAGTCCGCCGCGATGCGCGTTATTTCGAGCACGACCGCGCCCGCGTCGATCTTGTTGAGCGGCGCGTCGGTGTGGCGCACGACGAGGTCGGCGATCTGGCGGCGGAAGCGCGACTCGTCGAAGCCGCCCTTCTTCTCGCCCATGCGGATCGTCACCTCCGCCACGTCCTCGCCGCGCCCCTCGGCGATCGCCAAGAGCAGCCGCAGCAGGTCGTCCTGGAAGTTCGACGTGACGTGACCGACCATGCCGAGGTCTATGAGCGCGACGCGCGGCGGCTCGTCGTCGGTGAGGAAGACGTTTCCGGGGTGCGGGTCGGCGTGGAAGATGCCGTCCACGAGAATCTGCTGGAGGTAGGCGCGGAAGAGCTGCTCGGCGAGGCGCGCGCCGTCGATCTCCATCAAGCCGAGCGGCGAGAGCGCGGTGATCTTCCTGCCGCGGACGTACTCCATCGTGAGCACGCGCGAGGTGGTGAAGTCCGGGACGGGCGTGGGCACGGTGACGGAGGCGAAGTCGCGCAGGTTGTGGTTGAAGGTGGCGAGGTTGCCGGCCTCCTCGCGGTAGTCGAGCTCGCGGAGCACGCTCTTCCTGAGCTCCTCGACCATCGGCGCGAACTCGTAGCGGCGACCGATCTCGGTGCGCGCGTCCAGGAATCCGGCGACCTCTTCGAGCGCGTCGAAGTCCTCGATCATCTGCTGGCGGATGTCTGGGCGCTGGACTTTGACGACGACCTCGCGCCCGTCCCTGAGTGCCGCGCGGTGCACCTGACCGAGAGAGGCGGAGGCGACCGGCTTCGACTCGAAGCGCGCGAACGCTTTTGAAATCCTCACGCACAGCTCGGACTCGACGATCTTCTCGACCTCGGCGAAGGAGAACGGCTCGACGTTGTCTTGCAGGCGCGCGAGGGCTTCGAGGTAGGCGGGCGGGAGCAGGTCGGCGCGCGTCGAGAGGAGCTGCCCGAGCTTGACGAAGGTGGGACCGAGTCGTTCGAGGTCGTCGGCGAGGTCTCGCCCGGCGTGGTCGGACTCGTCCTGCGCCACGTCCTCCTCGACGAGCGCCGCCTCGAGCCCCGAAGCCTTGACGAGATCGGAGCGCCCGTACTTCATCAGCAGCATCGCCACGTCCTTGTAGCGCTTCAGGTGTTCCGTCTTCGGCAGGATGCTCATTGTCGCGCGCTCGCACCTCTTCGAGCCTCGAAGCTCGAAGGCTCCGCTTGGGATTTGAGGGGAAGTTATTGCGGGAGGATTATAGCCTTAACCGGCGGCGCTACGGGAAGGGTGAATGTGCAGAATTTCTGTCTTCGGCGTGGCGAAACGGCGGACAGAGATTCACCGCCGCAGGCGCGGAGGACGCGGACGGGGCGCGGAGGAATCCGGTTGTCTTCCCTTGCGTGAACTCCGCGCCCGCCGCGCTGAGTTGACTTCCTTCAACACTCAACCGGGATGGCGTCGGCTACTGCTTAACCCTGATGCTGCCGTTCACCGTCTTCGCC
>JAIVGV010000200.1 GCA_020201365.1 Acidobacteriota bacterium | reverse complement strand
GGGTTGGGGGTTGGGGAAGAGACGTTCGAGCGCGAAGGCTCATCTTGGATTTCTTCCGATCCCCGACCCCGATCCCCCATCCCCTAACCCCCGCTATTCGACGACCACGAGCGCCTCGCCCGCGTTGACGGTCGCGCCCGCGCGCGCGCGCAGCTCTGTGACCGTGCCGGCCTTCGGCGACTTCAGCTCATTCTGCATCTTCATCGCCTCGACGACGACGAGCCCCGCGCCCGCCTCGACCGCTGCGCCTTCTTCCACGAGCACGCGCACGACCTTGCCCGGAATCGCCGAAGAGACCACCGCGCGCCCCTGACTCTGCGCGCCGCCCGCGCCCGCCGCGCGGAGTCTGCGCGGATCAAACAGCGCGACTTCAAACTCGCGCCCGCCGACGTTGACCTGAGCCGCGCCGCCGCGCGCGTCGCCTCCGACGCGACACTCGTACACGCGCCCGCCGACGACGAAGAGCATCGCGCCCGCTTCGGTCTCGCGCGCTTCCAGCTCGTAGGCGCGCCCGCCGACGTTTGCGAAGACGCGCCCGCCCTCGCGCCGCCACTCAAGCTCGTGCCCTTCGCCGCCAATCTCCGCCGTGAGTTTCATGTCTGAACGAAACGGTCTGACATCGTCGGCTCGGACGATCAGAGCGGATCGCGCGAGCGTTGCTGCGCCACGCGACCCGCGAGCTTCCACGCGCTCTGCGCGCCGTCGTCCGCCGAAACCCGTCGCACGGCTTTCTCGCGCGCGAGCGCGGCGGCGATGATCGCGAGATCGCGCGCGACCGTCTCAACCGAACCGGCGCGCTCCGTCGCCGCGTCGCCGCGTCCGCGCGTCCGCGCGTCCCGGTGCGCCGCGCGGCGCGCGAAGAAGCGCGGGATGAAGCCGGTGTCGAGCTTGCCTTCGATGAACTCCTCGTCGCGCACGACCTCGCGGAAGAAGGGGAGCGTCGTGCGGATGCCGCCGACCTCGTACTCGTCGAGCGCGCGGCGCAGGCGGTCAATAGCCTCGGCGCGCGTGCGCCCCCACGCGGCGAGCTTCGAGATCATCGGGTCGTAGTAGATCGACACTTCCGCGCCCCGATAGACGCCGCCGTCGTCGCGCACGCCGGGTCCCTGCGGCAGGCGCAAAGAAGTGATGCGACCGGGCGACGGCATGAAATTGTTTTCCGGGTCTTCCGCATAGACGCGGCACTCGACGGCGTGCCCGCGCCACTCGACATCGCCTTGCGCGAACGAGAGCGGCTTGCCGGCGGCGACATTGATCTGTTCGCGCACGAGATCGAAGCCCGTCACGAGCTCCGTGACGGGGTGTTCGACTTGGAGGCGCGTGTTCATCTCCAAAAAATAGAACTCGCGCGTCACGTCGGAGACTAAAAACTCGACCGTGCCCGCGCCGACGTAAGCAGCCGCGCGGGCGACCTTGAGCGCCGCCTCGCCCATCGCCGCGCGCAGAGAGGGATCGCCTATCGGGGAAGGGCACTCCTCGATCACCTTCTGGTGGCGGCGCTGGATCGAGCACTCGCGCTCGCCGAGGTGCACGAAGTTGCCGCGGGCGTCCGCGAAGACCTGAATCTCGATGTGGCGCGGTCGCTCGACCGCCTTTTCGAGATAGACCGACTCGTCGCCGAAAGCCGACTGCGCCTCGGAGCGCGCCGTGTCGAACGCGGAGCGCAAGTCCTCCTCGCGCGCGACAAAGCGCATCCCCTTGCCGCCGCCGCCCGCCGCCGCCTTGAGCATCACCGGGTAGCCGAGCCGCGCCGACGTTTCGCGCGCCTCGTCGAACGACTGAAGCGGCTCGGTCGTCCCCGGCACGACGGGCGCTCCGGCTTCGATAGCCGCGCGGCGCGCGTTCGTCTTCGAGCCCATCAGCTCCATCGCCGACGGAGGGGGCCCGATGAAGACGATCCCGGCAGCCTCGCACGCGCGCGCGAACTCGGCGTTCTCCGAGAGGAAGCCGTAGCCCGGATGGACGGCTTGCGCCCCGCAGTCTTTCGCGACGGCGACGATGCGATCAATTCTCAAGTAGCTTTCCGCGGACGGCGCGGCTCCGACGTGGTACGCCTCGTCGGCGAGGCGGACGTGGAGCGCGGCGGCGTCGGCGTCCGAGTAGATCGCGACGGGCGAGACGTTCATCTCGCGGCAGGCGCGTATCACGCGCACGGCGATCTCGCCGCGGTTGGCGATCAGGATTTTGCGGAACATGGCGGCAGAGGTTCAGAGGTTAGAGGTCGGAGATTAGAAAAGTCAAACAACACGGGCGCGCCGACCGCGTCATAACGCGCCGCGCGGATGCCGGGGGCGCACGGTCGCCCGCGCGTCGCGGGTGGTTATAGAATGAGCAGCCGCCTCGTCGTTAAACTTCAAACGGGTGGTGTGAAGATGGAAACTCTCGAAACCGAGCGGCTGATCATGCGGGGTTTCAGCGACTCGGACACGGGCGAGTACGCCGATATGAACGCGGAACGATGAAGTAAAACCGGGCTGCCTGAGAGTTCATCGTTCATCGTTCCTACTTCGTCGTTCTCTTCAGACGACTACCGAGTTCGCCGGCTGTCGCGGGTCGTAGCGGACGGTGACGCTGGCGCCGGGGGCGTAAGCGGCGGGGCGCTGGCGCTGCGCGTCGTCGAGCGTCTGGGAGGACTCGTACTCGACGCCGCTGATCTGGTAGGCGTAGAAGACGTGGCTGATGCCGCCCGCCTCGTCCGTGCCCACGTCGAGGACTGTGCCGTCGGCGATGCGCCCGGTGCGGAGCAGGCGCGCGCGGCGCTCGGCTTCGGCGTCGCGTCGTTCGCGCCGGAAGAGTGAGAGCAGTCCCATGTGCTCGGAAGCGAAGTCGGGCGGAGAAGTTTTCGACGAGCGCGCGCCTCAGGGTTTCTTCTCGACGGGCGGCGTGCAGGGCTTGAGCGAGGGCGGGGGCGTGCGCGTAATCAACCCGTCGCGCACGAAGAGATCGTCGGCGGTGCAGAGCCTGCGGTCTTCGCCCGCGAGGCGCAGCGTGTAGTTGGTGAAGGCGAGCGGCTCGGCTGACAGCTCGTCCGCGCCCGCGCGCAGCGAGACCGGGCGGACTGTGACGCTCGCGGCGCGGCGACCGAGCGGCTTCTGCGCGGGCAGCGACGCGATGGTCGAGGCGGGCTCGTACTGCGC
>JAIVGV010000199.1 GCA_020201365.1 Acidobacteriota bacterium | reverse complement strand
GTGTTATAATCTTCTCGCACGTACAGCTTCAGGATTGACTCCCGACGATCCCCGCCCGTAAGAGATCACGCGAGGAGTCTGCCATGCGCTACGTCGAGAACCCGCCGAACCCGTGGCTCTCCAACCACGTCGAGTGGATCGGCGAGCCGCCGGAAGTCCGACTCGAAGTCTTCGAGGAAGACGCCACACGCACCATCATCAACAAGAACGACAGCCCCGACGTGGGCTTCGACTACTCCGTCAACGTCTATCGCGGCTGCCAGCACGCCTGCACCTACTGCTTCTCCCGCCCCACGCACGAGTACCTCGGCTTCGGCGCGGGGACGGATTTCGAGCGGAAGATCGTCGTCAAGATCAACGCTCCGCGCCTCCTGCGCGAAGAGATGATGAAGCCTTCGTGGAAGGGCGACGAGCTGGTCTTCTCCTTCACCTCCGACCCGTACCTCCCGCTCGAAGCGCATTACAGACTGACGCGCGCGTGCCTCGAAGTCTGTCACGAATTCCGCAACCCCGTCGGCATCGTCACGAAGTCCGCGCTCGTGCGCCGCGACGCCGACGTGCTCGCGGCGCTGGCGCGCGAGGCGTCGGCGGCGGTCTTCTTCACCATCGGCTTCGTGGACAACAAGACGGCGCGCGCCGTCGAGCCGCACGCGCCCTCGGTTGATTCGCGCTTCCAAGCGATGGAGGAACTGGCGCGCGCAGGGATTCCGGTCGGCATCGGCATCGCGCCCGTCATTCCGGGCTTGAACGATCCGCACATCCCGCAGCTCCTGAAACGCGCGAAGGAGGCGGGCGCGCGGCACGCCTTCATCAACCTGCTCCGGCTCCCCGGCAGCGTCGCGCCCTACTTCGAGCAGCGCCTGCGCGAGGAGATGCCCGACCGCGCCGACCGCGTGCTCAACCGCCTGCGCGAGGTGCGCGGCGGCAAGTTGAACGTCTCCGAGTTTCACAAGCGCATGAGGGGCGAGGGCGAATACTGGAACGTCATCGAGCAGTCGTTCCGCGTCCACGCGCGCCGCCTCGGCTTCAACCAGAACGACACGCGCGGCGACCCCGAACCGCGCCGCACCTTCCGCCGCCCGACCGCGCAAGCCTCACTGTTCGAGTGATGACGGAGCGCAAACATCGCCGACGACAAAACCGGGCGGCAACGACTGGCCGTCAGTTCGTCGCCCCTCGCGCGCGGTTTTGCCTTGATCTTCCCGTCGTAAAGAATTACAACTCTGCCTAAACCCGATTCGGTTCTGACAGACAGACGGGGCGGAGGTGTGGCGATGGTCACCATCGGCGATGTGATTCGCGACCGCGAGCCCTACTTCGTGCGCGACACGGCGACGGCGCTCGACGCGGCTCAGTACATGAGCGAGCGCAACATCGGCGCGGTCTGCGTGCTCGACGCCGGAGGGCGCCTGCGCGGCATCTTCTCCGAGCGCGATCTTTTGCGCCGCGTGGTGTTGAAGAAAGACGACCCCTCGGACGTCAAAATGAGCGACGTGATGAGCGCCATTGACGTCGTGATCGAGTGCGGCGACACGCCGCACGAGGCGCTCGAACGGATGGAGCGCTACGGCACGCGGCATCTCCCGGTCGTCAAGGGCAACCGCTGGGTCGGGATGCTCTCGATCCGCGACATCATGCGCGTCGAGCTCTCCGAGCAGGGCGACGAGCTGCGCCTGCTGCACGAGTACATCCAGCACTGACGGGCGGGTGAGAGGGAGAAGATGAGAGGGGCAAGATGGACGCGCGCTCTGCTCGCCCTGCTGCTGTTCGCGCTCGCGTGTGGCAGGTCGCGGCAGGGCAGCGCGTCGCAGGGCGCGGCGACTCAGGGCGCGACGCAGGCGGGAACGAAGTTCCGCGTCGAGACGGTCGTCTCCGGGCTCGAAGTGCCGTGGTCAATCGTCTTCACGTCGCCGACGCGGATGCTCGTCACGGAGCGACCCGGCAGGGTGCGCGTCGTCGAGAACGGGAAACTTAAGCCCGAACCGCTCGCCACCATCTCCGACGTTGAGCCCACCGGCGAGAGCGGCTTGATGGGGCTCACGCTGCACCCGAACTACGCGCAGAACAGACTCCTCTACCTCGCCTACGCCTACCGCGCAGGCGGCAGCCAGCTCGTCCGAGTCGTCCGCTACCGCGACGACGGAAACGCGCTCTCGGATCGTAAAGTCATCATCGAAGGAATCCCCGCCGCGCAGTTCCACGCGGGCACGCGCCTGCGCTTCGGTCCCGACGGCAAGCTCTACGTCACCACGGGCGACGCGACCGACCGCGCGCTCGCGCAGCGCATGGACTCGATCAACGGCAAGACGCTGCGCCTGAACGACGACGGCTCGATCCCGTCCGACAACCCGTTCGTCAACCAGCAGGGCGCGCGCCCCGAAATCTGGGCATACGGTCAACGCAACTCGCAGGGGATAGACTTCCAGCCCGGCACGAACTTGATGTTCCAGACCGAGCACGGCCCCTCCGGCTTCGACGGGCCCGGCGGCGGCGACGAGGTGAACGTCGTCGAGCGCGCGAAGAACTACGGCTGGCCCGTCATCCACCACACGCAGACGCACGAAGGCATGGAGTCGCCGCTCTTGGAATACACCCCGGCGTGCGCGCCAGCTTCGGGCTCCTTCTACCGCGGCTTGAGCCCGCAGGGCTTCGCGGACTTCCGCGGCAACTTCTTCTTCGGCTGTCTGCGCGGCGAGCGCATCATCCGCGTCGTCTTAGACGGTCGCCGCGTCGTCTCGCAGGAGAACCTGCTCGAACACCAGTACGGTCGCATCCGCGACGTCGTGGAAGGTCCCGACGGCGCGCTCTACTTCTCGACCTCCAACCGCGACGGTCGCGGTCGCCCCGCGCGCGACGACGACCGCATCATGCGCCTCGTGCCCGTTAAGTGAGAGAGATCGAACGCGGGAGGCGCGCCGACTTCGAGCCGGAGTCGGCGCGCCTCCCGCCGTTTGACATCTGCCGCCGGTTTCGATAAAAGCACGTTCGCTTTCTGTCAAAGCGCGGCTCAAGAGTTTTCCCGCCTGCCCCGCCGCGCGCGCAGCCCTCGCGTCGATTTTTTGCCCTTCCGAAAAAATTCTCAGAGGAGGTTTCTAAAGTCATGTCGTCTCAAGCAGCAGGTGCGTCGCAGATAGACGAAGG
>JAIVGV010000028.1 GCA_020201365.1 Acidobacteriota bacterium | reverse complement strand
GCGACCGACATCAGCCTGACCATCGAGGGCACTTACGCGAACCTGCGCCGCTTCATCCGCGACGTGGAGACGAGCCGCCGCTTCATCGTCATCAACGGCGTCCAGCTCGAAAGTCTCAACGAGACGGGCACGGACGCCGCCGCCGCGCGCGGCGCGCTCGTCTCTTTGCGGCTCGACATGACGGCATACTTCCGCCGCAACGCGCCCCCGTCGTCGCCCGCCGCGTCTTCTTCGTCGTCCGCCGACGGCACAACCGCCGCGGCACAGACGACATCACACTGACGAGCCGGATCGCGCGCGCTTATGACTTTCGCGGCGCGGGAGAAATTTTCATGGAGCTCTTCAAAGGCAAAACCCCCGCCGAGCGCAACAAGATGATCGCCGCGCTCGTCCTGCCGCTCATCGCGCTCGTCCTTGTCCTGCGCATGTTCTTCGCGTCCGACAAGCCGGCGCCGGCTGTGAGGACGCCGCGCGGACAACGCGGCACGCCGACGCAGACCGCGACCGGCACGACGACGGGTGTCGCGCCTGACGGCGACTCGATAGACATGCCGAGCGAAGTGCCGCCCATCGTCCCCGCTTCCTACGCGCCCGACGCCGCGCGCAACATCTTCGCCTTCTACGTCGCGCCGACGCCGAAGGTGGCTGCGCCGACCGAGACGCCGACCCCGACGCCGACGCCTCCTCCGCCGCTCACGCTCGGCTCCGTCCAGCCCGCCAACGTCTTCGCGCGCACCGCCGACTTCACGCTCGAAGTCACCGGCGACAAGTTCACGCCGCAGACGCGCGTCTACGTCGAGGGTCAAGAGATGCCGACGACCTTCCGCGGTCCCCAGCAGCTCTCCGCGAAGATTCCGGCGGCGCTCATCCAGGCGCCCGGCGCGCGCGTCGTCCTCGTGCACACGCCCGACGGCGCGCTCTACTCGAACCCCGCGACCGTCAACGTCATGCCGCCGCCCACGCCGCAGTTCACCTTCATCGGCATCCTCGGCAGCAAGCGCTACGCCGACAAGGCGATCCTGAAGCCGACGGCGGGCAACGAGCTCGTCACCGTCCAGCGCGGCGACATCGTCGGCGGTCGCTTCAAGGTCACCAGCATCTCCGAGCGCTCCGTCGACTTCATGGACACGCAGCTCAACATCAAGCACTCGCTCCCCTACACCGAGGCGAAGGGCACCGGCGGCAACGCCCCGCGCTTCCCGCAGCCCCAGACCGACGACGATGACGTCCAGCCGTAAACGCGCCGAAGACGCCGCGCCGCCGCGAGCCGCGCGCGCGCGCGCCGGCGAGCGCGGCTACACGCTCGTCGCGCTGCTCGCCGTGATGGCGATCCTCGCGCTCGTCCTCACGGAAGCCGCGCCGAGCCTCCAGCAGCAGGCGCAGCGCGAGCGCGAGAAGGAGGCTATCGCGCGCGGCGAGGAGGTCGCCGAGGCGATCTACCTCTACACGCGGATGATGGGTCACCTGCCGACGAGCATGGACGACCTCATAAAGGGCGTCACGCCGCCGGGCTCGATCAAGACGATCTACATCCTGCGCCGCGAAGCCGCGCGCGATCCGCTCTCGTCGAACGGCGAGTGGAAGCTCGTCCGTCAGAACGACAGGGCGTTCATGGAATTCCAAGCCGCGCTGGCGAAGTACTGCGGCGGCGCGCTGCCCACGCAGCAGTTCATCTACAAGGGCTTCAACATCCCGCCGACGACGATCACGAACCTCGTCGATCTCAAGAAAGAGGAAGAGCCGCCCGGCGGCGAAGACACCGAGTCGAACGGGACGGGTCCCTTCATCGGCGTGGTCAGCCGCAGCCGACGCAAGTCCGTCCTCACCTACTACGGCATCGAGCGACACGACCGCTGGATCTTCACGCCCGCCTACCGCTGATCGCCGCACCGACACGCGCAAGCTCACGCGCTCACACGGCACGCGCCGCGCGACTCGCACGCGACCCTCCGCCGCCCTCCGCTCGACGTCTCACGCGACTCGCTTCTGCCCTCGCGCGACGCACGACTCGTCGCGCGCGAAAATTTTTTCTCCGCGCGAAAATAAAAGTGTTGACATCTTTCCGCATTGTGTTTATAAGTCCAATATGTTGTGCGCCGTTTAGCATAGACCACAAGGTCACAATCAGCACAGCATCTTGTGGTCACAACCAACTCAAAACTGAAAAGGAGCAACTGACCTATGGCAACAAAGAAAGGTGGCAAGAAGGGTGGTTCGAAGAAGGGTGGTTCGAAGGGCGGTTCCAAGAAGGGCGGCTCGAAGAAGCGGTAAGCGTTAGGCACTACAGCCTAGCACAACGTCAACTTCCACTGGCGCACATTCAACTCTGCGGTCTCAGCAGACCACTTAAACCGGACGGCGAAGCTCAAGCAGCGCGCCGTCCAGTTTCTTTTATAGCTGTTGGCTGTTAGCCGGAGGGAATTTGTTTCGCTAAAAGCTAACCGCTAACAGCTAACAGCTCCTTCATGCTTCGCGTCGCGCTCGTCGAGCCAGAGATTCCGCCGAACACGGGCAACGTCGCGCCGCTGTGCGCGGCGGCGAAAGTTCCACTGCACGTCGTCGGCGTGACGGGCTTTCGGATGGACGACCGCGCGCTGCGCCGCGCCGGGCTCGACTACTGGTCGGAGGTCGAGCTGCACCGACACCGCGACGTCGAAGCTTTGCGCAAGTCGCTCCCCGCCGCGCGCTTCGTTTACCTCACGACGAAAGCCGAGCGCGCGTACACCGACTGGCGCTACACCGCCGACGACTGTCTCGTCTTCGGGCGCGAGACGCGGGGCTTGCCCGAAGAGCTTTTGCGCGAAAACTGGGCGAATTGCGTCACAATCCCCCGCCCCAACCCCAAAGTCCGCAGCCTCAACCTCGCCACCGCCGTCGCCGTCGTCCTCTACGAGGCGCTGCGGCAGACGCGCGCCTTCTGAAAGGTCTCCCGACGAAAATCGCTCCGCGACAAGTCGCCGCCCGCCGCGTCCATCGCGCGCGGGCGCAAACGCGGAGGCGCGTGTTATCATCCTCGTTTCACGTGAGAGCGCCGAAACGCGCCTAGCTTGTCTGTGGCAGGGGAATCATGACGGAAGAGAGAAGAGACATACGCAACATCGCCATCATCGCGCACGTCGATCACGGGAAGACGACGCTCGTGGACGCGATGCTCAGGCAGGCGGGGACGTTCGGCGCGCACGAGCACGTCGTCGAGCGCGTGATGGACTCGATGGACTTGGAGCGCGAGCGCGGCATCACGATCATGGCGAAGAACACCTCGGTGCGCTACGGGGAGTTCAAGATCAACATCCTCGACACGCCCGGGCACGCGGACTTCGGCGGCGAGGTCGAGCGCGTGCTGAAGATGGTTGACGGCGTGATGCTCTTGGTTGACGCGGCGGAAGGCTGCCTGCCGCAGACGCGCTTCGTCTTGCGGAAGGCGCTGGAGCTGAGGCTGCCCGTCATCGCCGTCGTCAACAAGATCGACCGGCAGGACGCGCGGCCCGCCGAGGTGGTGGACGAAATCTACGAGCTGTTCCTCGATCTCGACGCGACCGACGAGCAGATCGAATTTCCCATCCTCTACGCCGTCTCGCGCGAGGGCGTCGCCAAAAAAAGTTTGGACGACGAGTCTCGAACCCTGCGCCCGCTCTTCGAGCAGATCGTCGAGACGATTCCAGCGCCGCGCCAGCTCCGAGACGACGCGCTGCAACTCTTGGTCGCCAACCTCGATTACAACGAGTACGTCGGTCGCCTCGCCATCGGGCGCATCTTCTCCGGCGAGATCAGGGTCGGCGACACGGTGGCAATCGCGCGGCGCGACGGCTCGACCGCCAAGACGCGCGTCTCGCAGCTCTACGCCTTCGAGGGCTTGAAGCGCGAGAGCATAGAGAGCGCGCGCCTCGGCGAGATCGTCGCGCTCGCGGGGATTGACGAGATCGAGATCGGCGAGACGGTGACGAGCGCGGACAACCCGAAGGCTCTGCCGCCGATTGCCGTTGACGAGCCGACCATCTCGATGATCTTCGGCGTGAACAACTCGCCGTTCGCCGGTCGCGAAGGAAAGTTCGTCACGTCGCGGCAGCTCAAAGAGCGACTCGACCGCGAGATGCTTGGCAACGTCGCGATCCGCGTCGAAGGGACGGACTCGCCCGACCAGTTCAAAGTTTCGGGGCGCGGCGAATTGCAGCTCGCGATCCTGATCGAGATGATGCGGCGCGAGGGCTACGAGCTACAGGTCTCGAAGCCCGAAGTCATTACGCGCACGCGAGACGGCGTGACCTACGAGCCGATTGAGCTGGTCGTCGTTGACTGCCCCGAGGAGTTCATCGGCGTCGTCACCGAGGCGATGGGGCGGCGCAAAGGTCAGATGACGAAGATGGTCAACCACGGCACGGGGCGCGTGCGCATGGAGTTCGAGACGCCCTCGCGCGGACTGATCGGCTTCCGCGGCGAGTTTTTGACGGAGACGAAGGGGACGGGCTTGCTGAACACGATCTTCCTGCGCTGGGGCGAGTGGCAGGGCGCGATGCGCGGTCGCTCGACCGGCTCTCTCGTCGCCGACCGGGCGGGCGAGGCGACGACCTTCGCGCTCTTCAACCTTCAGGAGCGCGGCACGATGTTCATCCGACCGGGGACTAAAGTTTACGAAGGGATGATCGTGGGCGAGAACGCGCGCGCGGTTGATCTGGACGTGAACATCGTCAAGGAGAAGAAGCTGACGAACATGCGCGCCTCGACCGCCGACGAGGCGATGCGGCTCGTGCCCGTCAAGGAGCTCTCGCTCGAACAGTCGCTGGAGTTCATCGCCGACGACGAGCTGGTCGAAGTCACGCCCGCCTCGATCCGCCTGCGCAAGCGCGTGCTCGCGGTGAACCAGCGACCGAAGAAGAAGGAGAGTTAAGGCGGGGTAATAAATTTAGCCACAGAGATCACAGAGGGCACAGAGGGAAAGGATGAACGCGGAACGATGAATGATGAACTGAAGGCGTGTTGCTTTCACTTCATCGTTCATCGTCCCTCCTTCATCGTTTCCCCTCTGTGCCCTCTGTGCTCTCTGTGGCTATTTCTTTTCTTCTTCTTCATCCTCAGTCTCAGCGTCCGGCTTGTAAATCTCGTAGCCCGTCGCGTCGTCGTAGTAGTAGTCGCCGGGCGCGCGCCCGCGACGCGGTTGCGGCGCGGGCGGCGAATTTGTTGTATCATCCGGCTCACGCTCGCTCATCGCGGTTTCTCCGTCGCGGAAAAGTTAGTCGAAGTCTCGCGCGGGGAATGTTAGTCCGGCGAACTCCGAAATCAAAAGGTGGAGCATGAAACATAGCACGTCCCGCCGCGCTCTCGCCGCGCTGTGCGTCGCGGTGTCTCTCGTCGCGCAGTCGCGCGCCTTCGTCGTCGTCGCGCAGCAGCCCGCGCCCGCGCCGGCGAAGAAGTTCGAGCTGACGGTTGACAGCATCATGCGGGGTCCCGCCCTCGTCGGATACCCGCCGCAGGACGTTCACTGGTCGCAGGACAGCCAGCGCGTTTACTTCCGCTGGAAGCGCGCCGAGGAGCCGCGCCTGAAAGAGATGGACTGGTACGTGGTAGGTCGCGACGGGTCGAACCTGCACAAGCTCTCGGAGGATGAACTGAAGACCGCGCCGCCAGCGAACGGCGAGCTGTCGAAGGACAAGACGACGACCGTCTTCGCCGAAGACGGCGACATCTTCATCTACGATCACAAGGCGAATACAAGAAGACAGATCACGCGCACGACCGACGCCGAGCAGAACCCGCACTTCACGCGCGACCAGCGCCACGTCTCGTTCACGCGCGGTGGGAATCTTTACGTCATCTCGCTCGACAACGGCTCTCTCGAACAGTTGACGGACATACGCGCGGCGGGCGGCGCGGCTCCGCAACTCGCGGGCGGCGGGGGCGGCGGAGGTCAGCGCGGCGGCGCGGGCGTGAGCGCGGCGGTCGGCGCGCAGGGCGGCGGGTCGGAGAGTCAGGAGACGGTGCGTAAAGAGGAGCGCGAGTTGATGGACGCGGTGCGCGAGCGCGTGGAGGCGCGCGAGGAGCAGGAGAAGCGGCGCGCGGCGCGCGAGCGGCGCAAGCCTCTGAATCTGCCCGCGGGTCAGACGGTCGCGAACCTCGCGCTCTCGCCCGACGGCACTTACGTCGTCGCGACCATCGGCGAGCAGGCGGCGGGCGCGCGCCCGACTATCGTGCCGAACTACGTTTCTGATTCCGGCTACACCGAGGACATTCCGGGTCGCACGAAGGTCGGAGACGTGCAGGGGCGCACGCGGCAGGTCGTCATCAACGTCGAGACGGGCGAGGCGAGGAACGTCGATCACGGGCTGCGCGTCCAGTTAGCGCCGCGCGTGCAGACGAGAACCGAGGGCAACGCGACCGAGCAGACGCAGCGCGAGCGCGGCGACGTGCAGCAGCCAGAGCCGCAAGCGCCGCGACGCACCGCCGAGCA
Organism: Acidobacteriota bacterium; assembly: GCA_020201365.1. Lineage (GTDB taxonomy): Bacteria > Acidobacteriota > Blastocatellia > Pyrinomonadales > Pyrinomonadaceae > JAIVGV01. The sequence goes on along the minus strand of JAIVGV010000028.1, from coordinate 5,186 downwards.
GGGCGCGCGGCAGTCAGGACAGCAAGCACAGCAGCAGTCGCAGCAGACGGGGCAGCAATCAGGGCAACAGTCGCAGCAGGGCGCGCAGCCGCCGCCGCCGACGCGCACGGAGCGCGGCGAGTCGGCGCAGCGCGACCGCGAGGTGCAGTTGTTCCAGCTCCAGTGGTCGGACGACGGACGAAACGCCGCGATGCTCGCGCGCTCGGCGGACAACAAGGACCGCTGGGTGATGCTGCTCGATCCGGCGACGGGGAAGACGAAGGTCTTGGCGACGGTTCACGACGACGCGTGGGCTGACGGACCCGGCGCGTTCACGCTCGGCTGGCTGCCCGACAACAGGCGCGTCTATTTCATCTCCGAGCGCGACGGCTGGTCGCACCTCTACACGATCTCTGTGGACGGCGGCGAGCCCGCGCAGTTGACCTCCGGCAAGTTCGAAGTCTCGGACGTGCGCTTGTCTGACGACAAGACGAAGTTCTATTTCACTTCGAGCGAGGGCAGCCTCTTCGAGCGCCACCTCTACTCGATGCCGGTCGGCGGCGGCGCGCGCACGCGCATCACGTCGCTCGCGGGCAACAACCAGTCGGAGATCTCGCCGGACGAACAGATGCTCGCGATAGTGCGCTCCTACAGCAACAAGCCGCCGGAGCTGTACCTCGAGCCCGCGACGCCGGGCGCGGCTGCCACACAGGTCACGACCTCGCCGCTGCCTGAGTTCTTCGCCTACGACTGGATCGATCCGCCCATCGTCAGCTTCACGGCGCGCGACGGCGCGACCGTCTTTGGTCATCTGTATAAGCCCGCGAGCTGGCGGCGCGGCGGCGCGGCGGTCGTCTTCGTCCACGGCGCGGGCTACCTGCAGAACGTGCACAAGTGGTGGAGTCAGTATTACCGCGAGTACATGTTCCATCACATCCTGATGGAGCGCGGCTTCGTCGTGATGGACATAGACTACCGCGGCTCCTCGGGCTACGGGCGCGACTGGCGCACCGGCATCTACCGCTTCATGGGCGGGAAGGATTTGACCGACCACGTTGACGCGGTGAACTACTTAGTCAGAGAGCACGGCGTCGATCCGAAGCGCGTCGGCGTCTACGGCGGCTCATACGGCGGCTTCATCACGCTGATGGCGATGTTCACCGCGCCCGACGTATTCGCGGCGGGCGCGGCGCTCAGACCCGTCACCGACTGGGCGCACTACAACCACCCTTACACCTCGAACATCCTCAACCTCCCGCAGTCCGACCGGGAGGCTTACGAGCGCAGCTCACCGATCTACCACGCCGCCGGGCTGAAGGGCGCGCTCCTCATCTGCCACGGCGTCGTCGACACGAACGTGAACTTCCAGGATTCGGTGCGCCTTGTGCAGAAGCTGATCGAGCTGCGCAAGGAGAACTGGCAGCTCGCCATCTACCCCGTCGAGGATCACTCCTTCGAGCGCGAGACGAGCTGGGCGGACGAGTACAAGCGCATCCTCAAACTGTTTACGGACAACCTACACCCTGACGCCGGCGTGCCGCCCGCCGCGCCGGGGGGCAGGGCGCGCAGACGTTAGCCGAGCTAGCGCCCCCGTCCGGTGTCTATTTGTTCCCGCCGTCCTTCGCCGCGGGTCCCACGAACGTGCAGGACGCTGGCGCGTGCGTCGCGGTCGGCGTGATCTTCAGCGGCGTCAGGTTGTTCTTCGTGAGCAGGCTGTTGAATCCGACCAGGTCGGCGCCGAGCGTCGTCTTCCACGCGTTCGCCGTCGCGGCGTACTCCTTGCAGCCGGATTCCCACGTGTCAACCTCCGCCTTCGTGGGCGGCATGTCGATGCCGTTCTGCGTGAGCGGTCCGAGAACCGTGTAGAAGAGCCCGTTGATCGAGTAGAAAGGCAATGGGCTTCCCGGGGCGCGCGCGGGGCCGCCGCCGAACCCGCCGGCGCCGCGCGGGGCGCGTCCGCCGACGGCTCCTAACGTCGCCAGCTTCGCGTCGAGCGCGGTCGCCGCCTCCGCGACGTCGGGCGGGAGCGAGCCGCGCGCCATCGAGGCTAGTTGTGTGCGCACCGCGGCGACTTCCTCGTTGGCGTCGTAGCTGTCCTTCATGCCCTGCCAGGCAGCCATCGCCAGTCTGTTCTGCGCACGCAGCGCCGACATGACGCCCGCGCCTTCGCCGACGCGCGGATCGTTGTGCACGACGAGGGTCTGCGTGTACGTCTGGCCGTCCACCAGCAGCTTGACCGTGTACGTGCCGGGTAGCGCGAGCGGCCCGTGCGGCGCGGGCGTGACTTGTTCCGGCGCGGAGTTCATCTGGTTGTTGATGTCCGGGTTGTAGCCGGGCGGGCCGTCGTAGCGCAAGTCCCAGTTGATGCGATGCATCCCGACATCCGTCGAGAGCGCGCGCTCGGACGAGGGCATCAGCCAGTAATCGGGATACGGCGGGCGCTCGTACGTCGGCGGCGGCGTGCTCGTGATCGCCCGCACCAACTTATTCGCGGAGTCGAAAATCTGTAGCCTGATCTCGCCCGCCGGCTTCCGGCTCAGGCGGTAGTAGATGAGCGCGCCGAACGGCGGGTTCGGCGCGTGCGGCATCTCCGGGTTCATCGGCTGATCCCAGTTCGAGTTCATGCGCGAGCGGATCGCGTCGCCCGGTTTGAACAGGTACGCCGGAGCCGCCGCGATCTGCTGCCCCTTCGCCGCGATGTCGCGCAGCGGGCTCATGTCGTCGAGCACCCAGAAGCCGCGACCGTAGGTGGCGATCACCAGATCGTTCATGTGATCGTCGGTGTGAAACACCATGTCGCGGACGGACGTGCTCGGCAGGTTCAGCCGCAGCGACTGCCAGTCGTCGCCGTCGTCGAACGACACATAGACGGTCGTCTCGGTGCCGGCGAAGAGCAAGCCCTTCTGTTTCGGGTCTTCGCGGATGACGTGTACCTGACTGCCCGTCCGCTCGTCGGTCGGGAGTCCGTTGACGATGCGCGTCCACGTCTTGCCGCCGTCGTGCGTGCGGTAGATGTAGTGCTGCTCCGTCGCGGATGCGGGGACGCCGCGTCCGGGGAAGATGTTGGCGAGGACGTAAGCCGTGTTCACGTCGCCGTGTCCGGCTTCGACGGTGACGAAGTTGGCGGTTGCGTTCGCCGGAAGATCGGGGAAGTTCGTGACGTTCGTCCAGGTCTTGCCGCCGTCCATCGTGTTGTAGATCTGCCCGTTGCTGCTGCCCGACCAGACGACGCCCTGCTTGACGGTCGAAAGAGAGAAGTCGGAGATCGAAGGGCGCGGGGTAGGAAAGGGCGTAGGTGTCGCCGCCGGCGTTGATGTCGGAGTCGCCGCCGGAGTCGCCTTAGCCACCGGCGTTGGAGCGGTCGCAGGTGTCGGCGCGGGGGCGACGCCGCACGGCGCCAACGGCTGCCCCTTCGGCGTGGTGAGGTCTGGGCTGAAAGCCTTCCACGTCTCCGCGCCGTCGCGCGTGACGACGATGCAGTTGTAGCCGACGTACATCGCCTTCGGCTCGAACGCCGTGTCGAACCGTTTCCAGAAGTCGCGCCCCGCCGGGTACAGGTTCGCGTCCGTCCCGAAATTCGGGGCGACGTTGCCCCACTGCCCGGTCGCGAGATCGATCTTGATCATCCCGTTGCCTTGCCCCGCGCCGTACCCGACGCCGTACACGGTGGTGGGCTTGAGCGGATCGGGCGCGACGGTCCCGAACTCGGACGACGGCAGTGGCAACCAATCGACGGTCGTGATCTGGCCCTGATCGCTGCGGCTGCGTACCATGATCGCGCCCGTGTCCTGCTGCGATCCCATGACCCAGTACGGGTAACGCGTGTCGGTGCTGAGGTGGTAGAGCTGCGCGATCGGAATCTGGTAGTAGCCGCTCCAGGTCTGACCGCCGTCGAGAGTGACCGCGGGACCCTGATCGAAGCCGAACAACATCCGCTGACCATTGGTCGGATCGATCCATATCTCGTGCGGGTCTTCACCGCCGGGCGCGCCCTTGAACGCGCTGAACGTTTTGCCGCCGTCGGTCGAGCGGTACACGGTGGTGCTGACCGTGTAGAGAACGTCCGGGTCTTGGGGGTCAACCCACACACCTGAGCTGAAAGTGCCCTGGCCGTTGGCAACTCGCGTGTCGTTGCCAGCCATGTGCTGCCACGTCGCGCCTTGATCGTCAGACCGATACAAACCGGAGCCGCCCTGAAGGGGCCCGCCGACGACGTAGATACGTTGACCCTTCGTGTGCATCGCGATTGCGACGCTAATGCGTCCCGTGTACGGCGGCAGCGTCGTGACCTTCGTCCAAGTCTTGCCCGCGTCGGTTGACTTGAAAAGCGCCGTGCCGTTGGGTCCTTGCGGCGGGGGCGCTCCGCCTCCGCCGCCTCCGCCGAATCCCCCGCCGCTGCCCTGCGAGGTCGCGAACATCACGTGCGGCACGTCGAACGCGTACTCAAGGTCGCGCGTGCCGTTCGCGTTCTCGGGCTTGAGCACGTTCGCCCAGGTCTTGCCGCCGTCGGTGCTGCGATAGACGCCCTGTCCGCTGTGCCGCGCGTCGCCCTGCGTCGAAGCGAGCACCAGGTTCGGGTCTTTCGGATCGACGACGATCCTGTTGATCTTGACCGTGTCTTCGAGTCCGACATGCGTCCACGTCTTGCCGGCGTCGGTCGATTTGTACATGCCGTCGCCGAGCGAACCCTGCACCGAGTCGCCGGTGCCGGCGTACACGATGCTGGGATCGGAGGGCGCCACCTGTATCGCGCCGACGCTGTCCACGTTCGTGAACTGATCGAAGATCGGAGACCACGTCACGCCCGCGCTGGTGGTTTTCCAGATGCCGCCCGCCGGCGCGCCGACGTAGAACACGCCCGGCTGACCGACCGCGCCGGTGACGGCCGAGATGCGCCCGCCGTGGAACGGCCCGATGTTGCGCCAGCGCAGACCCGCAAAGAGGTCGTCGCCAGAAGCCGCACTGACCTCGGCGCGATGGCCTACTGCATAGATTAGACTGTGACGGTTAATCGCTGCCGTAAACAGCGTGATTCCCAACACAGCAACGGCCAACAAAACGCGGTAATTTGTTTTCATTTAGAATTGGACCTCGATTTGAGACATGCAGTCCGGTAAGATCGCCGCGCAACCCGAATGCTTAATATATATCACTTCGTGTGCAGAAAAGCGCGACAGAATTACACAACGATCAGCTTTGTGGTAAGC
>JAIVGV010000300.1 GCA_020201365.1 Acidobacteriota bacterium | reverse complement strand
CGCGGAGGGTGGGCGCGTCCTCGCGCAGTCGAAGACGCTGCCGCAGGGCACGACCAATTGGGCGACTTACGATGTCGAGTTCACGGCGGGCGCGAAGGCCGAAGCCGTCCTCGTCGCCGTCCGGCGCGAGGGCTGCGACGCGAGCCCCTGCCCGATGTTCGGGCGCGTCTGGCTCGACGACTTCTCCCTGCGCAAGCTCGACTCGGCGCGCCTTAAGCCCGCCGTCGGAAATTGACTTCCGCGCGCGCATTCGTTAAATTTTGACCTTCAAGATACCGCACACGCGCCGCACGCGGCGACTTGAAGTTTCTTGACGCGGCAGTCTCGAAGGCGCGAGCCGTCGGGCGACTGCCATCAACGTTTCGACAGCGAGCCCCGGAAGACCTTCGCTTTTATGTTGACGCGAACTCGAACGCAGTTTCGATTCTAACCAACACGCGACCCGCCCCCGTGCGGGCGCGCGGCGAAGGCGCTTCTGTCGAATCCGATCACGAACGACTCGTTAACCTTCAAACGAGCCACGAAGTTTAGCATCCGACTTGGCGCTTCCTCCGCGAAGCCGCAGACGGCGCGAGCCGCTGGCGAGCGTTCTTCCGAACTCGCGCGCGACGCCGGACTCGGCGCGACCCTTTCGAGTCGCGTCTGGAACTTTCGCGGAGGACTGTTTATGAGTGAAGTTCAGGTACAACTGAAGGACGGCGCGTCGGCGCGACTGCCTTCTTCCGCCACGGTCGCCGACGCCCTGAAGCAGCTCGACCGCGACAAGGCGAAGCAGGCGCTCGCCGCGCGCGTCAACGGCGACGAGGTTGACCTCGCCGCCCGGCTCGAACGCTTCGGCGCGAACGGCGACGCGGCGAAGCCCGTCGAAATCGAGCCCGTGCTGCCTGAGACGCGCGAGGGGCTGGAAGTTTTGCGCCACTCGACCGCGCACCTCTTAGCCGCCGCCGTCCTCGATCTCTTCCCCGGCACGAAGCTCGGCATCGGTCCCGCGCTCCTCGACGATCCGCGCTACGGCTTCTTCTACGACGTGATCGCGCCGCGGCAGTTGACCGACGAGGACTTGCCCGTCATCGAGAAGCGGATGCGCGAGATCGCGAAGCGCAACATGCCGTACCGGCGCGACGACATCACGAAGTCCGAAGCGCTGCGCATCTTCTCGGAGCGCGACGAGCCGCTGAAGTGCAAGCTGATTGACGACAAGGGCGGCGACACGGTGAGCGTCTATTACATAGACGGCTCGCCGTTCATAGACTTCTGTCTCGGTCCGCACGTCCCGAACACGAACCGCCTGCGCGCCTTCAAGCTGCTCTCTCTGTCGGGCGCGTACTGGTTGGGCGACGCCACGCAGCCGCAGATGCAGCGCATCTACGGCACCGCGTTCTTCACGCCCGAAGAACTCGAAGCGTGGCTCAAGCAGCGCGAAGAAGCCGAGCGGCGCGATCACCGTCGTCTGGGTCGCGAGCTCGATCTGTTCTCGATTCAGGACGCCTACGGTCAGGGTCTGATCTTCTGGCACCCGAACGGCGCGGTCATCCGCAAGGCGATGGAGGACTACCTCTACGAGGAGTTAAATAAGCGCGGCTACCAGTTCGTCTTCACGCCGCACATCGCCAAACGCGATCTCTGGATCACGAGCGGTCACGATCAGAGCTACGGCGACTCGATGTTCTCGCCCGTCAAGCTCGAAGAGGTGGAGTTCCGCCTCAAGCCGATGAACTGCCCGTTCCACATCGGCATCTACAAGTCGCAGCAGCGCTCGTACCGCGATCTTCCGAAGCGCTACGCCGAGATGGGCACGGTCTATCGCGCGGAGCTGTCGGGCACGCTCCACGGCTTGATGCGCGTGCGCGGCTTCACGGTGGACGACGCGCACCTCTTCTGCACGCCCGAGCAGGTGCGGCAGGAGATCGACGGCTGCGTGGACTTCGTCGTTGACGTGTTCAAGACCTTCGGCTTCGAGAAGGTGAAGTTCGAGCTGTCGGTCAAGGGCAGCGACACGGGCAAGCAGTGGCTCGGGGGCGAGGAGGGCTGGGCGCACGCCGAGGCGGCGCTCGCCGAGTCGCTCGACTCGCGCGGCGTTGACTACGAGCGCATCGAGGGCGAGGCGGCGTTCTACGGTCCGAAGATTGACTTCAAGGTCGAGGACGCCATCGGTCGCCTGTGGCAGTTGGGCACGGTGCAGTGGGACTTCAACCTCCCCGACCGCTTCGCGCTGGAATACGTCGGCGAGGACGGCAAGGCGCACCGCCCCGTGATGGTGCACCGCGCGCTCTTCGGCTCGATTGAAAGATTCTTCGGCGTCTTGATCGAGCACTACGCGGGCGCGTTCCCCGTGTGGCTCGCGCCCGTGCAGGTCGCGGTGCTGCCGATCACGGATCGCGTCAACGAGTACGCCGAGCGCGTCGCCGCCGATCTGCGCGCGGCGGGCTTGCGGGTCGAGGTCTCGACGCGCGGCGAGAAGATCGGCGCGAAGATTCGCGACGCGCAGGTGCGGAAAATCCCGTTCATGCTGGTCTGCGGCGACCGCGAGGCGGAGTCCGGTCAGGTCGCCGTGCGCGAACGTTCACGGGGCGACATCGGCGCGATGTCGGTCGAGGATTTCAAGCGGATGGCGCAGCGGCTCGTCGACTCGCGTGCGCTCGTCAACGTCGTCGAGTCTTGAGTCTAAAGCCCGGAGTCCGGAGTCGAGACGGTTTGTCTTCGACCCCGAGACTCCGGGGTCGAGACTCTAGACTCATAACTTAGGAGGTGTTTCTATTCCCGGTTTTCGCGGGCGAGGTTTCCGCCCAGACAATCGTCGCCAACCTGCGACGCGCATCAACGACCGCATACGCGTGCCGGAAGTTCGCGTCATAGATGACGCGGGCGAACAGCTCGGCGTGATGAACACGCGCGACGCCGTCCGCCTCGCGCGCGAGAAGGGGCTCGATCTCGTCGAGGTCGCCGCCACCGCCGAGCCGCCCGTCTGCCGCATCATCGACTTCGGCAAGTTCCAGTACGAGGCGAAGAAGAAGGCGAACGAGGCGAAGAAGAAGCAGGTCGTGATCGTCGTCAAGGAGGTGAAGTTCCGCCCCGGCACGGACGACCACGACTACAACTTCAAGATGAAGCACGCGCGCGACTGGCTCGCCGAGGGCGACAAGGTGAAGGCGACGATCTTCTTCCGCGGTCGCGAGATCACGCACCGCGAGCTGGGCGCGCAACTGCTCGGACGCCTCGAGCAAGACCTCGCCGAGGTCGGCGACGTGGAGCAGCGCCCGCGCATGGAGGGCAACCAGATGTTCCTCGTCTTCGCCCCCAAGAAGCACAAGTCGCCCGGCGGCGGCGCGCCGAAGCCGGCGCAGCAGCAACCGGCGCAACAGCAGCCGGCGTCGCCGCCGCAGCAGCAGTCGCCGCGGGCGCAAACGACACAGCCCGCTACGCAGGGCACGAACGGATCGGAAAACCAAACTCGTGAATCGTGAATCGTAAGTCGTCGGGCCGTTCCGGTTCTTAACTATTCCCGATTCCCGATTCGCGGACCTAAGGAGCTATCATGCCGAAACTAAAAACGCACAAGGGCGCGGCGAAGCGCATCCGCCTGACCGCCACGGGCAAGGCGAAGCGCGGGCACTCGCACGCGCGCCACATCCTGACCAAGAAGACGCACAAGCGTAAGCGCAACCTCGACATTGACACGCTCGTGTCCGAGTCGGACATGGTGCGCATCACGGCGATGCTGCCCTACGGGCGCAAGTAAACGGCGAAGGACGAACGCGGAACGATGAAGTAAAACTTTTTGTCTTTAACTTCATCGTTCATCGTTCCGCGTTCATCGTTTCGAAGAGGAGGGGATTAAGTCATGCCGAGGGCAAAACGTGGACACAAGCGCACCGAGAAGCGCAAGAAGATTTTAAAGCTGGCGAAGGGCTACCGCGGCACGAAGTCGAAGCTGTATCGGTCGGCGAAGGAGTCGGTCGAGCGCGGTCTGAACTTCGCCTACACGGGGCGCAAACTGAAGAAGCGCGACTTCCGCAGCCTGTGGATCGTCCGCATCGGCGCGGCGGCGCGCCTGAACGGGATGAACTACTCGCAGTTCATGCACGGTCTCTCGCTCGCGGGCATCGAGTTGGATCGCAAGGTGCTCGCCGACCTCGCCGCCAACTCGCCCGACGCCTTCGCGGAGTTGGCGGGTCAGGCGAAGAACGCGATTGACGGCAAGCAGCAGGCGGCGGCGTAAGAGCCGCGAAGCGTTAACCGTAAATCGTGAATAGTAAGAAACTGTTCCCGGCGATTTACGATTAACGATTCACGGCTCACGGACGCGCATGAGTACAGAAGTCACGAGCCGGCAGCCGGAAGCTGTGCGCGAAGCGTTCGAGCAGGAGTTCGGGCGCTTCGCTCGCTTTCGCGGGGAGGGGCGCGCGGTCGCGCTCTCGGAGTTGAGACTCGCCGACGCGGAAGCGGCGCTGCGCGAGCTGGCGGAGCTGCGCACGCGCCACGCGGGGAAGAAGAGTGCGCTCGCCAATCTGAAGAAGCAGATCGGTCGCGTCGCGCCGGAGGAGCGCGCGGCGTTCGGTCAGCGCGTGCAGCAGACGGAAGCGGAGATCGCGGCGAGTCTCGATGAGGCCGAAGCCGCGTTGAGGTCGCACGCCGCCCGCGCGCGCGTCGAACTCGAAAGGCTCGACGTGACGCTGCCGGGCCGTCGCCCGCGTCGCGGACACCTCCACCCGATCACGCTCGTGCGCCGGCGTTTGGAAGACATCTTCGTCTCGATGGGCTACGCGGTCGAGGACGGTCCCGAAATCGAGACCGACTTCTACAACTTCACCGCGCTCAACATCCCGCCGGATCACCCCGCGTGCTCCGTGCAGGACACCTTCTACACGACCGAAGGCTTCGCCCTGCGCTCGCAGACCTCGACCGTGCAGATTCACGCGATGCAGCGCCGCAAGCCGCCGCTGCGCGTCATCGCGCCCGGGCGGGTCTTCCGCCGCGACACGCCCGACGCGACGCACAACCCGATGTTCTTCCAGTTGGAAGGGCTGCTCGTGGATCGCAATGTGACGATGGCACACCTCAAAGGCACGGTCACGGAGTTTTTGAGCCGCATGTTCGGCGCGGGCACGCGCACGCGCTTCCGCCCGTCCTACTTCCCGTTCACGGAGCCTTCGGCAGAGTTCGACTTCTCCTGCTTCAAGTGCGGCGGCACGGGGCGGCTCGCAGGCGAGCCGTGCCGGCTCTGCAAGGGCGGCGGCTGGATCGAGCTGGGCGGCTCCGGCATGGTGCACCCGAACGTGCTGCGCGCCGTCGGCATTGACCCCGAAGAGTTCTCCGGCTTCGCCTTCGGCTTCGGCATCGACCGCATGTGCGCGCTGCTCTACAGCCTCGACGACATCCGCCTGCTCTTCGAGAACGACGTGCGGTTTTTGGAGCAGTTCAACTGAGCGAACAGTTTACAGTTTTCGGTTTTCAGTTTTCAGCCGGAAGGGTTGAGTCTGATGACCGGATCGGCTGAAAACTGAAAACTCAAAACTGAAAACTAGCTCATGCTCATCAGTTACAACTGGCTGCGCGATCTGACCGGCTCGGAGTGGGGCGTGGCGGAGCTGTGCAAGCGGCTGACGATGCGCGGGCTCGAAGTCGAGGGCGTGCACGAGGCGGGCGACGACTCCGTGATTGACGTCGCCTTGCCGTCGAACCGCGCGGACTGGCTCTCGCACCTCGGCGTCGCGCGCGAGGTCGGCGTGATGACGGGGCGCGGCGTGAGGCTGCCCCAGACTGAGTCGAAGAGAACGGAAGGGCGGGCGGCTGATTTCACGTCGGTCGATCTGCAAGCGCACGATCTGTGCCCGCGCTTCACGGCGCGCGTCGTGCGCGGCGTGCGGATCGCGCCGTCGCCGGCGTGGCTCGCCGGGCGTTTGCAGGCTGTCGGGTTGAGATCGATCAACAACGTCGCCGACATCACGAACTACGTGATGCTCGAACTCGGTCAGCCGCTCCACGCCTTCGACCTCGACAAGCTCGGAGAGAACCGCATCGTCGTCCGCCGCGCGCGCGCAGGCGAGACGATCCGCACGCTCGACGGAGTGGATCGCAAGCTCGACACGGAGATGCTCGTCATCGCCGACGCCGCGCGCGCCGTCGCCGTCGCGGGCGTGATGGGCGGCGCGGAGACGGAGATTTCAGACGCGACGACGAACGTGCTCATCGAGTGCGCCTACTTCGCGCCCGCCTCCGTCCGCCGCACCTCGCGCGCGCTCGGCTTGCAGACCGACGCCTCGGATCGCTTCGAGCGCGGCGTCGATCCGGAAAGTCTGCTGCGCGCGCAGGCTCGCGCCGTCGCGCTCATCACCGAACTCGCGGGCGGGGCGGCGTCGGAAGACGCGATTGACATCTACCCGCGCCGCGTCGCTCGCCCTTCCGTCCCGCTGCGCTTCGGGCGCGTCGGCGCGCTCACCGGGCTCGACGTTCCGACCGCGGACGCGCTGCGCATCCTCGACGCGCTCGGCTTCAAGGTAAGCACGGGCGGAGCGAACGGGTCGGGCGCGGCGAAGCCGGACGGCGCAATCGAAGTCGCCCCCGTCGAGCCGGGCGCGCAAGTCGTCTTCACCGCGCCGACGTGGCGTTACGACGTGGCGCTTGAGGAAGACCTGGTCGAAGAGATCGCGCGCCACTTCGGCTACGAGAAGATCGCCGACGAGCTGCCGGTCTCGCACAACGTCGGCGAGCACCGCGCGCACGAGGGGCGACGCCGAGCCGCGCGCCGCGCGCTCACCTCTCTCGGCTTCGACGAGGCGATCAGCTTCAGCTTCATTGACGCCGCGCACGACGAACGCTTCGAGCTTCCGCCCGGTCTCGTCGCCGGCGCGGGCGGCGGCGGCGGCGCAGGCGAAAACGCGGTTTCAGCCAGTAAAAATGCGGCTTCGGACGCGGGCGGCGGCGACGAGAAAGATAGCGGCGAGCGTCGCGACCCGCGTTTCGTGACGCTCTCGAACCCGATCATCGAGGGCGCGTCGCGGATGCGCGCGACGCTGCTCGCGGGGCTGCTCGCGTCCTTGCGCCACAACTTCAACCACGGCACGCGCGACGTGCGGCTCTTCGAGACGGGGCGCGTCTTCGCCGCCGCGACCGACGGCGGCGAGCGACCGACGGAGCGCGAGTCGTTCGCGATGGTCGCGACGGGCGGCGCGCTCGAAGCCGGGCGCGCGCTCGCCCCGCGCGAGCTGGACTTCTACGATCTCAAGGGCGCGCTCGAAGCCGCCGCCGACGCGATGAAGCTGCCGCCGCTCGAATTCGCGGCGGACGACTCGGCGCGCCACCTCCGCGCGGGGCAGTCGGCGCGCGTCGCGCTCGGCGGTCAGGCGGTCGGCTTCGTCGGGAGGCTGTCGGACGAGATCGCCGCCGCGTACAAGTTCCGCCAGGCAGTGTTCGTCTGCGAGGTCAACATGACGGCGCTGCTCGACGCTGGGGAGACGCCCGCGCGTTACGCGCCGCTCGCGCGCTTCCCTTCGGTCGTGCGCGACGCCTCGCTCGTCGTGGATCGCTCGGCGACGTTCGCCGAGATGCGCCGGAGCGTGCTCGGGATGAACTTGGAGGACGTGCGCGGCGTCGCGCTGTTCGACGTTTACGAGGGCGAGCGCGTGCCGGAAGGGAAGCGCTCGGTGACGCTGCGGATCGAGTACCGCGCGGACGACCGGACGCTGCGCGACGAGGAGGCTGACGCGCTGCACCGGCAAATCGTCGAATCGCTTGAGAGGAAATTCGGCGCGCAGCTCAGGTGAAGAGGTCGGATGCCAGGTGCTAGATGTCGGTCAAAACCAGCATCCAGCATCTGACATCCGACATCTGCTTTTGCCTCTTGCCAAGCGCGGCGCGAAGTCGCATAATCGGGCGTCGTTTTTTGAGCCGCCTTTTTTCGTCGGGAGAGTAGAGCGATGGTCGGACTTACCGGACTCGAAAAGTTTTCTCACCTCGAAGACAAAATCTACCGCACCATCGAGCTCACCAAAACGCTCCGCCAGGAGAAGGAGGCGCTCGAACGTGAACTCGCGGCGACGCGGCGCGAGATGGGCAACCTCCTCGACGAGAAGGACAGGCTCGAAAATCAGGTCGAGCGCCTGCTCGGCGAGCGCGACACGATCCGCATGAAGGTCGAGGCGATGCTCGACGCCATCGCCGTGCTCGATCCCGAAATGGTCGAAGCCCTCCGCAAGTAGTTCCCGAAGTCAGTCCCCCGAAGAGAGACTTACTCGATGAGCACGATCAAAGCACCCGGCGACGGGGCGGGCACGCCCACCATCCGCGTCGAGATTTACAACCAGATTTACAACATCCGCTCGGACGGCGACAGCGAGTACGTCACGCAGCTCGCCGAGTTCGTCGATCACCGCATGCGCGAGATATCTTCGGGGACGCTCACGGTTGACTCGCTCAAGGTCGCAATACTTGCCGCCCTACACATCGCGGACGAGTTGCACCGCTTAAAGCGCCTCCACGAGCAGGCGGACGCGCAGCTCGCCACGCGCAGCGCCGAGTGCGCCGACATGCTCGACCGCATCCTCAAGTCGCGCGTCCCGGAGCAGCCGAGCCCGGCGGCTTTTTCGTAAAATAAGAGATCAGAGGCCGGGGGCTCGGGGGCAGTTTTCTACTGTAGAAACTGCCCCCTAGCATCCGACCTTTTGTCGTGTTACTATCTTCCGCGGCTGAGGGAGTTTTTCTGCGGGGTTCGTCACCGATTCATCGATGATTGAGCCAACGCCGTTGATTCGGGAGACCGACGCCGCACGCCGGTGCGATCCTTCAGAGTTAAGGAGAGCCAGAGGCTGCGGCTCATAAAAGGTCACCCACCTGTCTAGTGCAGGTTCAATTACGGCTTCGGAACGGCTCGCGCGGATTTCCCTCCGCCACGTCTTTGTGAATCGTGAGTCGTAAATCGTAAATCGTGCTTGAGCATTCAGGCTCTCGAACGATTTACGGTTTACGACTCACGATTTACGTTTCTAGAGATGAAGATTCTTATTTTCGGCGACGTGGTGGGGCGACCCGGCAGGGTGGCTGTGCTGGAGCGCGTCCAAGACCTGCGCGAGCAGCACGAGGTCGATCTCGTCTTGCTGAACGCGGAGAACGTCGCGGGCGGCTTCGGCGTCACGCCGCCGATTGCGGACGGGCTGCTGCGCGCGGGCGTGGACGTGATGACATCCGGCAACCACATCTTCGACAAACAGGAAGTCATCCCCTACATCGCCGCGCAGCCGCGACTGCTGCGCCCCGCCAACTACCCGCCGGACACGCCGGGGAAAGGCGTCTGGATCGGCGAGGCGCGCGGCGGCGTGCGCGTGGCGGTCGTCAACCTGATCGGTCGCGTCTTCATGGGCGCGGCGGACGATCCTTTCCGCGCGGCTGACGCGGCGCTTCGGTCGATCCCCGAAGACGTGCGCGTCCGCGTCGTTGACATGCACGCCGAGGCGACCTCGGAGAAGAGCGCGATGGGGTGGTACTTGGACGGCCGTGTGTCGGCTGTCGTCGGCACGCACACGCACGTGCAGACGGCGGACGAGCGCGTGCTGCCCGGGGGCACGGCGTACCTGACCGACGTCGGCATGACCGGCAGCTACGACGGCGTGATCGGCATGGACGCGCAGGACGTGATCGCGCGCTTCACTTCGGTGACGATGCGCCGCGCCGGACATTCATCGGGCGACGTCCGCATCTGCGCCGCGCTCGTCGAGGTTGACGACGGGACGGGTCGCGCACGCTCGATCTCGCGCCTCTCGCTCCCGCACGAGTCTTGATCGGCGACGCGGCGGCGGCGCGCGCCCGCCAGTCGCCTTGAAACTTTCCGGCGCGCGGGAACGAATCACACGCGCGTCAGTCATCTTCCCGGAAGAAGCAAACTCCAAACGATTACGGAGGCTCGAAGAGAAATGAAGACCCGAAGGCTGCTGCTACCCCTCTGCGTCGCCGCGCTCGCGCTCCCGCTGATGGTCTGCGCGCAGAACAAGCCCGCGCGCGGGAGCGCCGAGGCGACCGTGAACGGAAAGAAAGTCTCGATCAGCTACGGCCGCCCCTCTCTGAACGGGCGCGACGTGCTCGCGCAGGCGCCGGTCGGAACCGTCTGGCGCGTCGGCATGAACGAGGCGACGGAGATCACGTCCGAGGGCGACTTGGTCGTCGGCGGGACGACGCTCAAGGCGGGCAAGTATTCGCTGTGGGTGCGCCGGACGGGCGAGGACACCTGGACGCTCGCCTTTCACCCGAAGACGGGCATCTGGGGCAGACCCGAACTCAAAGAGGGCTACGCCGCCGAGATGCCGCTCAAGTTGGAGAAGGCGTCTGACTCCGCGGAGCAGTTGCAGATCGATCTCACGGACAAAGGCAGCGGCAACGCACAGATCGCGATCCACTGGGGCACGGCTGCGCTGGCGGGCACGTTCGGGGTCAAATAAGACGATTGCGGAATGCGGATTTCGGATCGCAGATCGGAAATCCGAAGAACTCAAAACGCGGCGGCGAGGTTCAACTCTCGCCGCCGCGTTTCTTCAATCCGCAATCCCCAATCCGCAATCCGCAATCGTCACGGCGCGCTGTCGTCGGGCACGCGCCCGGCGCGCGTCGGCAGTTGCGAGGTGTGGATGTCCTCTTCGGGGACGGCGCTCAGGAGCTGCCGGTAGCGTTCGGGCATGGAGCGGACGCGCCCTTCGGCGTCCGTGACGACGTGCCCGGTCTCGCCCTCGGCGATGACCTGATTGTTCGAGGCGCGCAGGATTTCGTACCCGAAGCGCACGGAGCGTCGGCGCAGCTCCGTGATGTGCGTGCGGATAATCAAATCTTCGTCATAGTAGGCGGGCGCCTTGTAGCGGCAGTAACTTTCGGCGACGACGAGCCAAGCGTCCTCGTTCTCCTCCATGTCGCGGTAGGCGAAGCCCCGCGCGCGGCAGAACTCGGTGCGACCGATCTCGAACCAGACGAGGTAGTTCGCGTGATAGACGACGCCCATCCGGTCGGTCTCTGCGTAGCGCACCCGCACGACGACCTCGTGCCAGATGTCGAACAAAGGGTCGTCTTGTATCGCCTCAACCATCCCGGAAGACTCCACGCGCTCCCTCCCGTGCGCCCGCCTGCTGTAAACTCTTGACCGCTGGTGTGTGCGGACTATAAGAGCGAAAGGTCAGAAATGTCAAAGAGAATCAAACGGGCGCTGACAGCCCTGCTTTGCGCCCTCGCGCTCGCCGCGGCGCTGCTGCCGTCGGCTCACGCGCCCGCCTCCGCACAGGTCGCGGCGAAGCCCGCCGTCAACTCGAAAGCGGCGAGCGTCGCGGCGGCGACCGAAGAGGTCTTGCGCGAGACGAGCGAGATCAGGCAGCTCGCGATCCTGCGCCCCGTCAAGAGCGGGGCGCAGTCGCGCGCGGAGATCGAGCGGATGCTGCTCAAGAACTTGGACGAGGAGACGAAGCCCGAAGAGATTCGCGCCAACGAGCTGACGCTCAAAAAACTCGGTCTCATCCCCGCGGACTTCCAACTCCGCCCCTTCCTCGTCTCCGTCCTCACCGAGCAGATACTCGGCTACTACGATCCCAAGTCGCAGACCTTCTACCTCGCCGACTGGATCGACCTCGACGGTCAGGAGCCCGTCATCAGTCACGAGCTGACGCACGCGCTCCAAGATCAGCAC
>JAIVGV010000508.1 GCA_020201365.1 Acidobacteriota bacterium | reverse complement strand
GGACGAGCGGCTCAACGGCAAGAAGCTGCTCATCGTCCGCCCGCTGAATCTGGACGGCACGGATCAGTCGGGCTACACGGTCGCCGTTGACACGGTCGGCGCGGGCTTCCACGAGCGCGTGCTCGTCGTCGCCGGATCGTCGGCGCGTCTCGCGCAAGGCATGAAGGACGTGCCGGTGGACTCGGCAATCGTCGGCGTGATCGACACGGTGGACGTGGAATGACGGTTTTCAGTTTTCGGTTTTCAGTTTTCAGCCGGAGGGTTGAAAATTGAGAACCGGTTCGGCTGAAAACTGAAAACTCAAAACCGAAAACTTTCTTATGCAGCTTGCGCGCGTCATCGGGACGGTCGTGGCGACGGTGAAGAACGATTCGCTGGAGGGGCGCAAGCTCCTCGTCGTGCAGACGCTCGACGCGCGGCTCAAGCCGCACGGCAAGCCTTTGGTCGCGCTCGACGCCATCGGCGCTGGAATAGGCGAACTCGTCTTCTGGTGCCGCGGCAAGGAGGCGAGCTTTCCCTTCAGGCGCGAGGACACGCCGACGGATTGCACGGTCGTCGGGATCGTTGACTCGGAGAGCCACGTGACGAACGTCGGAGGGCGCGGGTGATCATCGCGCGCGTGATCGGCAACGTCGTCGCGACGCAGAAGAACGAGCGCTACGCGAGCGCGCGCGTGATGCTCTGCCAGCCTTTGACGCTCGGAGGCGCGGAGACGGGGGTCGCCTTGCTCGCGCTCGACGCGGTGGACGCTGGAATAGGCGACACGGTGCTCGTCGTGCAGGAGGGTTGGAGCGCCTCGACCGTCGCGACGGGCAAGGCGGGCGCGGCGATTGACTCGGCGATCGTCGGCGTCGTTGACAGGATCGATCTGCTGGCGGAAGAGAAGGGCGGGGGGGCTTGAGCGCGGAGCAGGACAAGGTTCGTTCCATCGCGGAGCGCATCGCGAGCCGACTCGGAGAGAGCGGCGCGGGCGGCGAGACGACCGCGCGCGCAAGCGATGGCGGCGACGAACTCGCGCAGTTGCGCGCGACCCTGCGCGACTTGCAGCAGCGGCTCGTGCAGATCGAGTCGCGCGTGGCGGGCGGCGGCGAGCGAGAACGTGAAGCGTCGCAAGTCGCGGCGTCATCTTCGTCCCAGAATGCGGCGCGCGCGCCGCAGCAGTTCCTGAGCAGCACCTACGTCCCGGCGACGCACCCGAGCCAGGATCGCTTCGGCATCAACGAAGCCGTCTCCGAGCTGGTTGACTTCTTCGAGGGCGAGAAGACCTGCACGGTCGAGCCCGGCGGCAAGCCGTGCGATCACTGCGCCATGTGCAGCACGCGCGGGTTCTGAGCGCTGCGGCGAGAATAAAGGCGACGGGAATATAGGGAGAGGCTCACTCACAGAAACGGTGAGTGAGCCTCTCCCTTATTCCCGTTAGAGCCTGTGCCGCCAGCCGCGTCGTTACTTGTTCGCGTTGCCCTGGTTGCGGCGCAGCGTGTCGGCGTTGATCGAAGGGGCTTGGCGCGAGCCCTCCTCGGCTTTAAAGTAGGGCTCTTCTTTGAAGCCGTAGAGCTTCGCGGCGATGACGGTCGGGAAGTTGCCGCGCGTCGTGTTGTAGTCCTGCACGGCTGTGTTGTAGTCGTTGCGCGCGACGCTGATGCGGTTCTCCGTGCCTTCGAGCGAGTCTTGGAACTTCTGGAAGCTCTCGGCGGAGCGAAGCTGCGGGTAGTTTTCGACGAGCGACAGGAGCCTGCCGATGGTGCCGCCGAAGCTGTTGTTCGCCGCGATGATCTTCTCCTTCTGTTCGGGCGACTTGTCGCCGTTCTCGCCCTGCGGCTGCTCCTGCGTCGCGTTCAGGAGCTGCCAGCGCGCCTGCGCGATCTGTCCGAAGACCTCCTGCTCCTGCACGCCCGCCGCCTTCGCCGCCTCGAAGAGGTTCGGGATGAGATCGGCGCGCCGCTGCAACTGGGCTTCGACGTTCGCCCACTTCGCCTTGACGTTCTGCTGTTTCGATTGGAGCGTATTGTAGCCGCACCCGCTCAGTGTCGCGGTTGCGAACAGCGCGAGCGCGACGAGCACGATTCTTCTTCTGTTCATCTGCGATTTCTCCTCACTCGTTTTACGAAAGACGCGCGGTTACGGTTCGACTTGCAACTCGCGCGCCCCTCACGCGCCGCCGCGCGTCTCAAGCGCGTCAACCGCCTCGATCACCTTCTGAATCTCGCCCAAGTACGACGCGAACAACTCGTGCGCCTCGCGCTCCGACGAGGGCTGCTCGCCCGTCTCGCGGATGGCGAAGATGCGCTCGAACGGCGACTCGTCAACGCCGATCCGCCGCGCCGTCTCGCGCACGATCTCGCGCTTCGTGACGGGCGGATCGGTGACGCCGTGCAGCATCAGCACGGGCGCGAAGAGCGCGGCGAAGCTCGTCAAACTGTCGCCCATCAGGTCGCAGAGTTTCTCGACCGAAGTGGACGCGGGGATGTAGAGCCGACGCAACTGGATCAGCTTACTGCGCAGCTCGTACTCGGTCTGGTGGCGCAGGTTGCTGTCGTCAATCGCGAGCGACGCGAAAGGGTCATCGCCGTAGAGCACGACGCGCGCGCGGCGCATCTGGTGGAACTCGATGGGGAAAACGTCCGCCGCGTCGCGCAGCTCCTCGGTCGTGAAATAGACGGGCAGCGGGTGACCGAGCCGCTGCCACTCGCGCGTCGGAGCCTGCGCGAGCCGCAGGTCTTCGGGCGTGATGCGGCGGAGCGCGACGAGGAGGTTATAGTCCGAGTCTTCGCCCGCGTGGTCGCCCGCCGCCGCCGAGCCGTAGAGCACGACCGCCGCCAGATTGTCGCCGTGCGTCGCGCGCAGATCGTCAATCAGGTAGTTGAAAGCCTCCCGCGCCACACTCTTCGCCATCACACCTCCAAGAGCAAGTAGGAAGTAGGAAGGCGGAAGGATGAAAGCGCGGCCACTCATGTTGAGTGATCATTCTTTCATACTTCATCCTTCCGCCTTCCTACTTCCTACTTGCTGTTCACCAGCCGCCTCCCGAGCCGCCTCCGCCGAAGCCGCCCCCGCCGCCGAAGCCACCGAAACCACCGCCCCCTCCTCCTCCCCAGCCGCCTCCGCCGAAGCTGCCGCCGCCCCAGCCGCTCGAACGCCGCCCGCCGCCCGCCGCGTTGAAG
>JAIVGV010000299.1 GCA_020201365.1 Acidobacteriota bacterium | reverse complement strand
TTGCAGGAGCCGTCAGCCTCTGCGACGAGTAGATCGCCGCGGTAGAGTTGGCAGCGGTAGAGGTAGTAGAAGAAGGGCTCGCCGTCGTGTGCGGCGCCCGTCCAGTCTTCGATGCGCTCGATGAGCTGGAAGCGCGTCGAGAGACCGAAGAAGGTCGTCAGCTTCTCCGCGCCGGGCTTCAGGAGCGTGAACTTCTCCGTGCCGGGTATGACGCCGTAGTCAACGTCGCGCCTTAAGACCCGACTGACGAACTCCGTCACCGCCGTGTAGCGCTCGACCGCCGCCTCGATGGACATGGCGGGCATGAAGTGCGAACGCTCGACGGCGACGAGCGCGCCCTCCGCGGGCGGCTCGCGCCTCTCCCCCTCGCTCATTCGTGAACCTTCCCTTCGCTCGATCTGAGGCTAAGAAGCGAGCCGGCGTCGCGGGCGGACTCAGAACGGGATTGACTCCTCGTCGAAGTCCTCCGCCTGCGACGACGCGCGCGAGTCCCCGCGTGGAGAGGACGACGAAGCCGCCGCCGCGCGCGCCGAGTCGTTCGCGCCGAGCCGCGTGGGGATGCCTTCGCGGTCGCCGCCGAGGAACTGCACGTCCGAGGCGTTGACCTCGAGCGTGAAGCGGGTCTTCCCCTGCTTGTCCGTCCACTCGTCAACGTGCAGCCGCCCCTCGACGTAAACGCTGCGCCCCTTCGACAGATACTTCGAAGCGGTCTCCGCCTGACGGCCCCAGACCGTCACACGAAACCAAGTCGTCACGTCCTGCGGCTGCTCGCCCTCACGCCCGCGCCTGCGCTCGTTCGTCGCCACGCTGAACGTGCAGACGGGCGTGCCCTGCGCCGTGAACTTCATTTCGGGATCGCGCCCGAGGTTGCCGACGACGATCACTTTGTTGAAAGACATCTCTCCCTCCTTCGAGGCGGTCGGGAGTCCGCGCTGTTGCAGTCGCGGGACAGTGTATCACGCGCAGCATGGAGAAGGAAACGCTGAAGTCGGAACGCGGGGCGACGGAGTAAGACGAGTCAGTCTTACTCCACCGCGCATCGTTCCGACTTCAGCGTTTCCCGTCAGTGCATCAGCTCGGACTTCAGCACGACATCGATCGAGCCCGGCGCGGCGGTTAAGACGGAATCTGCGCCGCGCGCCGCGTCGAGGCTGCGGGAACTGGCGCAAAGCGCGGACGCGAGCAGCGTCGCCGCGGCGCCGAGGAGTTGCCGGTGCGAAGTCGTGTATTCGTCGAGCGTCGCGGAGTAGAGGGTGACGACGGCGTGCAACTCTTCTTCGTGAAGAGCGGGACAGGCGGCGAGCGTGCGGAAGTTGGCGCAAGCGGCGGCGAGGTCGGGCGGGAGATCGAGCTTGGGGTCGGCGTTGTAGAAGGGCTGTCGGTTGGCGAGCGCCCAGCCGGTGACGCCCGCGCCGGGCGCGACGCGGCGACCCGCGAGCAGCTCCGCGTGCTCGCCGTAGGCATAAGCCGCGACGATCTCCTCGGCGTGCGGCGGCGCGAGCGTCAGCACGCAGGAGTCGTAAGGCACGAGGGCTTTGAGCCGCGCGGCGAAGGCGCGCGCGATCTCGTCGAGGTCGCGCCCTTCGCCGACGGCGCGCGCGAGATCGGCGAGCGCGGCGCGCTCGGCGTCCGTGAGGCTGAGGGCGTGCGACTGTTGAGTCAGGCTCGCTTCGTCCAGCCCGGCGGCGGGGGCGACGGCGCGGGCGGCTTCGGAGAGTTGTTCGGCGGGCTCGATGCCGTAGGTCGGGACGGGCGCGCTGCGCATCGCGAGAATTTCCGCCTCGAATTCGGGGAGGTGCGTGACGAAGGTGCCGACGACGCGCGGATCGTACTGCGTGCCCACGCCGTCCATCAGCAGCTTGATGGCGGCTTCGCGCGTCATGCCCTTGCGGTACTGCCGGTCCTCGCGCACGGCGTCGAAGCAGTCGACGACGGAAAGTATCCGCGCCGTGAGCGGAATCCCCTCGGCTTTGAGTCCGTCGGGGTAGCCGCGACCGTCCCAGCGCTCGTGGTGGTGTCGGACGACCGGGACGATGGGGAAGGGGAAGTCAACGCGCCCGAGAATCTGCGCGCCCACCACGGTGTGAATCTTCATCTTCTCGAACTCTTCGGCGGTGAGCTTGCCGGGCTTGTTGAGGATGTAGTCGGGGACGGCGATCTTGCCGATGTCGTGCAGCAGCGCGCCCGCCCGCAGCGCCTCGATCTCGGCGTCGGAGCAGCCGAGGACGCGCGCGACTCCGGCGGCGTAAATCTGGACGCGCAGGACGTGCTCGTGCGTCACCTCGTCCTTGGCGTTGATGGCGACGGCGAGGGCTTCGATGGTCTCGCGGTGCGCCTTGTCCATCGTCTCGATGCGCTCGCCCTGCGCGCGCTCGATGGCCTCGATGCGCTGCTGGACGCTGTTGCGGTACTGCCGGTGTCCGAGGTAGAGGCCGACGAGGATCGGCGCGCCGATGACGAGCGTGACGAGCGCGTTGAACTGCAGCGTGATGTAGAGCACGCTCGCCACGGCGCTCGTCGGCAGGAAGTTCGGCACGACGAACGCGAAATTCTTCCGCCACTGGCGCAGCACGGAGTCGTTCTTGCGCAGCGCGAAGAAGGAGGAGACGAGCCCGGTGTTCGTGACGATGTGGACGACGTTGGCGGCGAGCAGCGCGACCGCCGCGGCGGGGAAGCTGTGGCGGGAGGCGCTCGCCGAGTCGTGGAAGACGTAGCGCAGCACCGCGCCGAGCGTGACGGCGCTCGCCGCGCTCACCACGCCCATCATGCCGAACGAGAAGACGTTGCTCGTCAGCCGCCGCACGGCGCGGCGCGAAGAGATCAAGCCTTCGAGACCGCCGACGAAGATCGCCGGGGCGACGCCGTACCAGCAGGCGACGAGCAGCACGATCGAGTCGGACGGCGTGAAGATCACCTTCTCCTGCGTGAGCTTCAGCCCCGAAGGGATCGGGAAGATGTTGGGGAAGAGGCTGGCGGTGACGACGAGCGGGACGAGGGCGAGGAAGATCAGCTGATCGCGCAGCGCGTAGTCGCGCCAGACGAAGAAGGTCGCGCCGAGCCAGAGCACGAGCCCCGCGGCGGTCGCCGTCGTCAGGAAGGCGCGGAGCGCGCCCGCGTGCGTCGTCTTCGTCTCTCCCATGCTCTCGTGCGTGTCTCTGAAAGGGGAGACGGGCGGGAGTAAGTGACGCCTCCCGCCCGTTCGCGGGGCGTTATCGGTGCGGGTAGAGCGGGCTCGTGCTGCCGAGTCGCTGGACGAAGAGGGGCATCGTCATCTCGCCCTGGATCATCACCTGCACTTCGTTGGGCGTGATTGACATGGGATCGATGACGTTCGAGCCCCAAGTCGTCTGGTTGGCGAAGCTCAAGCCGTACAAGCCGCCGGTCGAGAGCGTGCCGTCGGCGCTCATGTAGGAGCTGGCGATGGTGACGCCGCTCGCGATGGTCACGCCGCTGGCGATGGTCACGCCGCTGGCGATCGTGACGCCGCTGGCGATGGTCACGCCGCTCGCGATGGTGACGCCGTTCGAGAAGACGTAGGAGCCGTCCGTGAGCAGGTAGCCGTCGGCGACGGCGAAGCCGTCTTTGATCACCTGACCGTTCGAGAGCTGGAAGCCGCTCGTCAGTTTCAGCCTGTCCGTGAACGCGACGCCCTCGACCCAGACGACGCCGTTGTTGAGCGGGACGGACTCGCCGCCGATGGAAGAGGTGAGACCGCTGATCGTCGGGTAGGTGACGTTCTTCGCGGTGATCAGGTTGTCGCCGACGAGCGCCTTGTTCGCGTCCTTGCGGATCGCCTTCGCGACGAGCTTCGCCGCGTTCGTGTTCAACTCGCCCGCGCCTTCCGTGACGAGGCGCGCGTAAGGCGACATCTGCCCCGTCTCCACCATGCGCTCGTAAACGGGGAGGCGCTGCGCCGTGCGCATGAGGATCGCCTTGATCATGCTCGGCGTCAGGCTGGGGTTGGCTTCGAGCATGAGCGCGACCGTGCCGGAGACGGCGGGCGCGGCGAAGGAAGTGCCGCTCAGGATCTGGTAGCTGCCGGTCGCGTCGGGCGTCGGGTCGCCCGAGAGACCGAGCGCGCCGACGAGTCCGCCGATCAAGCCGCCGCCGGAAGACGAGCCGCCCGAAGGCGGCGAGGCTGAAGTCTGCGCCGCGCCGGTGCGGTTGCCGGGAGCTACGAGATCGGGCTTGACGATGCCGTCAACGAGCGTGGGACCGCGCGACGAATAGGTGGTCACCACGTCGTCCGAGCGGTTGTTCGTCTGCTGCGTGTTGGTCGCGCCGACGGTGATGACGCGCGGCGAGTTGGCGGGCGACAGGATGCCGCCGTAGATCGTCGTCCCCGAAGAGTCCTTGCCCCAGTTGCCCGCCGCGACGACGACGACGATGCCGGCGTCCACGGCGCGCGCGACCGCCTGGCAGAGCGGGTCGGTCTTGTAGCTCTGCGAGACGGGCGTGCCGAGCGAGAGGTTCATCACGCGGATGTTGTAGTTGTTCTTGTTCTGGATGACCCAGTTGATCCCGGCGATGACGTTCGAGACCGTGCCGATGCCGAGACCGTTGAGCACGCGCACGCTCACCAGATTCGCGCCCGTCGCGACGCCGCCGTAGGTCGGCGTGCCCGCGTGCTGCGCGGCGTAGTCTTCGCTCGCCTGACCCGTCCCGGCGGCGATCCCGGCGGTGTGCGTGCCGTGTCCGAAAGAGTCAACGGTGCTGCCCTCGCCGGTGAAGTCAACGGCGGTCTGGATGCGGTTATAGACGGAGAGCGTGCGCGTCAGGCAGAGCAAGCCGCACTGCCACTGGTATCCGGCGAACTCGGCGTTGTCCATCGGGCTGACGCCGGAGTCGAGCACGGCGACGCCGACGCCGTTGCCCGCGCCGCCGTCCGCCACGCCGTCGTTGCCCGTCGGCAGGATTTGGTTCGCGCCCGTCGTCACCTCGACGTGGCTCGTGTTGTCTGTCGTCGCGAGCGAGCGCACTTCGGCGTCTTCCGAGAGCCAGGAGACTTCGGCGTGCGACGCCAGCTCTTCGAGCCGCGCGAGGGGGACGTCCGCCGCGAACATGCCGAGCGAGTCGAACTGTCCGCGGACGCGACCGCCCACGCCGCGCAACACGCTGCGCGCCTCGTCGGACCGCGCGCCGTCGGGCAGCGCGATGATGACGTTCGCGCGCTCCTCGCCGTCGGGTTGTGCCTCTTGCGCGCGTGAGCGCAGCGAGCCGGACATCTTGTCGTGCTTCTGCTTGGCGGGCTTCGCGTGCGCGGGGGGCGCGAGCGTGCCCGCCAGCGGCGCGAGCAGCGCGCAGACGAGTAAGAGGGCTAAGGGGGAAGTCCTGCGCATCTAGAAAGAGACTCCTTAATAAACAGGGTCGCAAGTCGCAATCTGTGGGTTCAGCCGAAGAACGAGGCAGGGGATCGGCGTCCACAGGTTAAACAAACCTCGTGCCGCGTCCGCGCCACGCGCGAGCCTTCTGGAAGCGGGGCGTTTCGAGAGAGTCGCGCGCGCGCGCCGCTTCCATTTGACCGGGCGTCATCAGGCTGACCGTTCAGATAGACGGGCGGAAGCGAGGCGGGAGGGGCGCGCGCGCGTCGGACTGACGCCGGAGCGTGCCGGTTGAACTGAGGGGCCAGTAGAGCTGACGGAAGAGCCCGCGCGAGTCGTCCAAACTCGCGCGGGCTCTCTCGCGTCTCGGTAAAGCTTCGGAGCGAGTTCTAGCGCGAAGGCGGCGGCGTCGTCGCCGTCGCGGTCGGGCGCGCGGGCGGCGCGGTCTGCTCGGAGGGCGCGAGGCGCGAGGGGTCGGGCGCGTCGGGCGACGAGTGCGTGTGGACGATCTTCCAGCCGTTGTTGATGAGGCGGAAAGTCACCGTCAGGCGACCCGAAGAAGATTCGGGCGTGCCGCGAAACTCCTGCGACTGCCGCCAGAGGCAGGTGACGACCGCGCCGCCCGCGCCGAGCAGCTGAACCTTCACGTCGCGCGTTTCGATCTTCACGTTCTTCGCGTCGGGGTAGGAGCTGGCGCGGTTCGAGCGCACCTGATCCCAGCCGCGCGTGACCGTGCCGTTGTTGTTGAAGACGGTGAGCTGCGGCGAGTTCCAGTAGAGCGCCATCACGGCGTCCACGTCCGAGCGCTCGATGTTACGGATCAGCGTGTCGAAGACGGCGCGCACCGCCGCCGCGCCCGGCTCGCTCGCCGCCGCCGTGCCAGCGCGACGAGTGCGCGTGCGCGGCGGCGCCACCTCCTGCGGCGCGGGCGTCCCGGTCTGCGCGCCGGCCGTGGCGGGTGTCTGCGCGGGCGTCGGCGTCCTGCGGGTCGTCGGCGCTGTGCGCGGCGTCGAAGTCGTGCGCGGGGTCGAAGTCGTGCGCGCTGAGTTGGTGTTCTGCGCCTGCGCCGACGCGACCGCGAGCGCGGCGAGGGCGGCGGCGAAAATTTTTCTGCTCATCATAATTACCTCACGCGGATGTTGCGATCATTGACGCGACGCGAAACTGCCCGCGCCGATTCTCGAAAACCTTACACGAGCCGCGCCGCGTCGCGCAGCCGACTCGCCGAGCGCGACTCGCCGATCACTTCAAAGACCTCGAACATCGAGGGTCCGACCGACTGACCCGTGAGCGCCGTGCGCGAGGCGTTGATCAAGAGTCCCGCCTTGACGCCGGACTCGTCCGCGAAGGCGCGCAGAGTCTCTTCGGCGGTCGCGGCGTTGAAGTTCTCGATTCGCTGGACGCGCTCGCCGAGCGCGGGCAGCAGTTCTTTGAGCCGGGGCTCTTTCTTCAAGTTCTTCGCCACCGCCGCGTCGTCGAATTCGAAGTCGTCGGCGAAGTAGGCGCGCCCCTGCCCGGAGAAGTCTTTGAGCGTGAAGAAGCGCTGGCGGATGAGATCAACAGTCTTGGCGAACCAGTCGCGCCCGTCGCCCGCGTACTCCGCGCGCCAGAGTCCTGCGGATCCGAGTTCGGCGCGCACCATCGGCAGCAGCTCTTCGAGCGGGAGCGTGCGGATGTACTCGGCGTTCATCCAGAGCGCCTTGTCGTCCGTCCAGCGGCGCGGGTCGGCGTCGGAGAAGTTGAAGACGGCGGGCGAGCGGTGGATGCCTTCGAGCGAGAACTTACGGGTAAGCTCCGCGAGCGACATGATCTCCTTCTCCTCGCCTTCGGGCGACCACCCCAAGAGCGCGAGGAAGTTGCGGAACGCCGCGGGGATGAAGCCGCGATCTCGGTAAGTCGTCAAGCTAACGACTTCGCCGTGCTTGCGCTTCGAGAGCTTCGCCTTGTTGGGCGCGAGTATGAGCGGCAGGTGCGCGAAGCGTGGGACTGCCGCGCCGAGGGCTTCGTAGATGAGAATCTGCTTGTGCGTGTTCGTCAGGTGATCCTGACCGCGCACGACGTCCGTGATGCCCATCTCGATGTCGTCGCAGACGACCGAGAGGTTGTAGAGCGGGTGACCGTCTGATCGGACGAGCACGAGGTCTTCGATCTCCGAATAGTCGCGCAACTGCTCGCCGTACACGGCGTCCTCGAAACGCGAGCGACCCTCGCGCCCGACCTTCAGACGAACCGCGAACGGCTCGCCCGACGCCGCGCGCCGGTTCGACTCTTCGAGCGGCAGATCGCGGAACGGGTTGGCGCGGTGATCCACGCCTTCGCTCGCCGCGTGGCGCGCCCGCTCCGCGATCTCCTGCTTCACGTTGGCGTCCGCGCGCTCAGCCTTCGGCGTGAAATCCCTGTAAGCCTTGCCCTCTTCGACGAGTCGCGCGGCGGCGGCGCGGTGCTTGTCCGCGTTGGCGGACTGGAAGACGACCTCCTCGTCGTAGTCGAGACCGAGCCACGCGAGCCCCTCGAAGATCGAGCGCGTTGACTCGTCGGTCGAGCGTTGGAGGTCTGTGTCCTCGATGCGCAGGAGGAACGTGCCGCCCACTTTACGCGCGTAGAGCCAGTTGAAGAGCGCGGTGCGCGCGGCGCCGATGTGCAGGTAGCCGGTCGGTGACGGTGCGAAGCGGACGCGGACGGACATGACAAGGAAGGATGAAGGATGAAGGATGAAGGATGAATAAGAAGCGACCGGCTTTCTTTCATCCTTCATCCTTCATCCTTCATCCTTGCCCACCCTCCTTTTGATCTCTTCGAGCTGCCTGCCGAGCTCTTCGAGGCGCGCCATCACTTCGCGGTGCTCGCGCGCCTCCTCGGAGGGCGTCTTGCCCTTGATGAAGAAGACGCCGCCGGGCTCTATGACGCAGGTCTCGATCTCTTCGACGCTGTCGAAGCCCTGCCGGTGTACGACCGTCAGAAGCTCCGACTCGGTGAGCAGCTCTTTCGCCAGCGCGTCGCGGTTCAGACGCCCGTGCTCGATGAGCGTCGTCGGCGAGCCTTCGAGAATCTGGTCGAGCCGCTTGTGCTTGAAGAGGAAGCGGACGACGAGGTAGTTCGCCAAGAGCAGCGTGAGCGCGCCGAGCGCGCCGCCCGTCACGGAGTTGTCCGGCCCGATGATCGCGTTCTGCACCGCGTTCGACAAGAGCAGCAGGACGACGAGATCGAACGGGTTCAACTGCGCCAGCTCGCGCTTGCCGAAGATGCGCAGCAGCGCGACGAGCAGCACGTAGACGACGAGCGTGCGCAAGACCTTCTCGCCGACCGAGACCGCCGCGTCCGGCGTGTAGAGCGAGAACATGTTGCGCCAGAGCGCGCTGTCCCACAGCCACGGCGCCGTCGAGATCATGCACACACCTCGCAGTCGGCGTTTCGCGCGACGGCGGCGGGACGGAACGCGCGCGTCGTCGCTTGCGCCGCGCTTTCGCGTCGCGTCGCGTGCGTCGCGGGTTCAGGTCTTACCGCGCGCGCGCCGAAACAAAACGGGGTTACTTGAACCTTGTGAATCCAAGTAACCCGTCGTCGCCGCCCGTCGCGGCGCAAAGGAAGCTGGCGGAGATGGCAGGATTCGAACCTGCGACAGGCTTTTGACCTGTAACGGTTTAGCAAACCGCCGCCTTCAGCCACTCGGCCACATCTCCGTGCGAGTCTAATCGTCAGGCGCGCACGCTATTCTAGCCCGCGAGAAATGATTGTCAAGCAAGGCTCGGACGGAAACTCGCGCCCGCGCGCGGCGGTTGTTACAATCTCCCGCGCGATGTCCGACTTCAAATTCACGCGGAGACAATTCGTCAAAGGGCTCGCCGCGGCGACGCTCTTTACGGCGGGCGGCGGCGTGGCGCTCGCCTATCCGTTCGACTACGAGCTGACGGAGACGGACATTTTCATCCCCGATCTGCCGCCCGCGTTCGAGGGCTTCCGCGTCGCGCAGTTGTCGGACGTGCACCACAGCCGGATCGTCCCGCTCGCGGAGGTGCGGCGCGCCGTCGAGGTCACGCGGTCGGCGCGCGCCGACATGATCGTTTTGACGGGCGACTACACGACCCACGAGCGACGCTTTATCGAGCCGTGCGCCGAGGAGCTTGGGCGACTCGAAGCGCCCGCGGGCGTGTGGGCTGTGCTCGGCAACCACGATCACAACACGGACGGCGCGGAGACTTACCGCGCGCTCGCGCGCCACCGCGTCAACGCCCTGAAGAACGTGAACACGCGCGTCGCGCGCGGCGGCGAAGAGCTGCAGCTCGTCGGCATTGACGACATGAGCTGGAACCAGACCGACTGGCGGCAGGCGTTCAAAGGCGTAGACCGCGCGCGCCCGACGATCCTTTTGTCGCACCAGCCGAACGCGTTCGACGAGCCGGGCGCGGAGGGCGTCTCGCTGATCATGAGCGGGCACACGCACGGCGGGCAGATACGTCTGCCCTTCATCGGCGCGCCCATCCAGCGCTACCCGGAGTTCCGCTACCTGCGCGGGCGCTTCGTGCGCGACGGCACGCAGCTCTACGTCTCGCGCGGCACGGGCGTGATCGGCGCGCCCGTCCGCGTCGGCGCGCGACCCGAGGTCGCCGTGCTGCGACTGAGAACCGCAAGGATGAAGGATGAGGGATGAAGGATGAAAGCGTGATCGCTCACGCCGAATGATCTTCTTTCATCCTTCATCCTTCATCCTTAATTTTCGAGGGGCACGCATGAGGAAGTTGGTCAGTTACGTCGTCGCGTCGTTGATGCTGTTCTCTTCGGCGACGCGCGCGGTCGTTTCGGCGCGGCAGTCGCCGCAGTCCGCGCAGTCGTCGCAGTCGTCGCAGTCCGCGCTCGAACTGTTCAGGGCGGTTGACTCATACCCGCAGCGCCGGCGCGAGGAGCTGCGCGCGCAAGGTAGGCGCATTGATCGCGAGACGGCGGAGAAGATTACGGGCGAGCAGCGCGAACTCGCCGCCAAGAGCGCCGCGCAGGTGGCCTCCCGCGCGAACCTCTCGGCGGACGAACTCTACTACCTCGGACTCCTCTACAACTTCGCCGACCGGCGCGACGACGCGCTCGCCGCGCTGCGCCGCTTCCTCGCCGCCCCCGGCGCTCCCACGTCCGGCGCGGGCGCGCAGCTCGCGCGCAGCCTCGTCGCCATCTACTCGGCGCAGAAGCAGCAGTTCGACGAAGCCGAGCGAGCGCGCGCGGACTACCTCGCGCACGAGCCGCGCACGCCTTACAAGGTTTACCAGATGGAGGTCGAGCTCGGCGCGACGTACCGCCGCGCGAAGCAGCTCGACCGCGCCGCCGAGCACGGGCGCGAAGCCTTCCGGCTGGCGACCGAGATGAAGCCGTCCGATCTGCCGCAGGGCGCGCACCGCGATCAGTTGATCTTCAACGCGGGCGACTCACTCGCCGAGACCTACTCCGCCGCCAAGCGCAAGGACGACTCGCTCGCCGCGCTCGTCGAGATGCAGCGCCTCGCGTTCGCGCTCCCCTCGGTCGGGCTCTACGAGTCGCTGCGGCGCAAGTACGCCGACCGTTTGGACGGGATCGAGCGCGCGCTCGCGGCAAGCGCGTCGGCGGACGCGGTCAGCCCGCCGGAGATCGTCGCCGCCGAGTGGATCGGCGACGGGCAGCCCGTCAAGCTCTCGGACTTGCGCGGTCGCGTCGTGCTGATCGACTTCTGGTACGAGTGGTGTCTGCCGTGCCGCGCGGAGTTCCCGGCGATCTCCGGCTGGCAGAAGAAGTACAGGGAGCGCGGGCTCGTCGTCGTCGGGCTCACGGACTTGCAGGGCACGCTCCACGCCGACGCGGAGAAGACGCGCGAGGAGAAGCTCGACTACCTGCGCAAGTTCGTGGGCGAAGAGAAGCTCCCGTACGCGAACGGCGTCGCCGAGCGACCCGACAACCTCTCGGCTTACGGCGTCTCAACCTTCCCGACCGCCGTCCTCATTGATCGCCGCGGCGCGGTGCGCTACTTCAGCGTCGGCATGAGCGCGCTCGCCACCGAGCGACTCGGCGACATGATCGAGAAGCTGCTCAAAGAGACAACCCCCGACGCGGCGTCGCACTGACGCGACGAAGCGCGGCGGCATGGTGAATCGCGCGTCGTTCGCGGGCGCGCTTTTCGCGACGACGAGGCTGCGCGTCGCCGTCGTCCGCCCCGCAGTTTGCGGCGGCGGCGGCCGCGCCCTTATCATCTCGGTTTCGGCTCTCGCCCGAATTCGTCTCCTAAAGACCTATGTTCGAGTCACTGTCCGACAAGCTGAAGCGCGCCCTGAAGAACCTCCGCGGCGAAGGCGTCCTGACGCCGGAGCACGTCGAGGCTGCGCTGCGCGAAATCCGCATGGCGCTCCTCGAAGCGGACGTGAACTACAAGGTCGCCAAAGACTTCATCGCGGCGGTGAAGGCGAAGGCGGAGGGGCAGCAGGTCTGGCAGGAACTGAAGCCCTCGGAGCAGGTCGTCAAGATCGTTTACGACGAGCTGGCGGAGCTTCTCGGCGGTCAATCCTCGCGGCTCGTCTTCACGAAGCAGGCGCCGAACGTCGTCATGATCGTCGGTCTGCAAGGTTCGGGGAAGACGACTTCGACCGGCAAGATCGCGCTCTGGCTCTCGAAGAATCAGGAGCGCAAGCCGCTCCTCGTCTCGACGGACGTGAACCGCCCCGCCGCGCGCGAGCAACTTAAAGTGATCGCGAAGGCGACGGGGCAGCAGATTTTCGAGAAGCCGGAATCGAACGACGCCGTCGAACTCGCGCGCGAAGCATTCCGCCACGCGCAGCAGCTCGGCTTCGACACGCTGCTCATAGACACGGCGGGGCGGCTCCACATTGACGAGGAGTTGATGGAGGAGCTGGTCAAGATCAAGGGCGAGACGCGACCCGTCGAGATTCTGTTCGTCGCCGACGCGATGACCGGGCAGGACGCCGTACGCTCGGCGGAAGAGTTCCACCGCCGCGTCGGCATCACGGGCGTCGTCCTCACCAAGATGGACGGCGACGCGCGCGGCGGCGCGGCTCTGTCGATCAAGCAGGTGACGGGGCAGCCCGTGAAGTTCGTCGGCGTCGGCGAGAAGTACGACGCGCTCGAACCTTTCTACCCAGACCGCATCGCGCAGCGCATCCTCGGCATGGGCGACGTTTTGTCGCTCATCGAAGAGGTGCAGTCGAAGGTTGACCAGTCGGAAGCCGAGGAGCAGCTCAAGAAACTTCAGAAGAACGAGTTCACGTTAGACGACTTCCGCGCGCAGCTCCGGCAGGTCAAGCGGCTCGGCTCGTTCTCGAAGATCATGAAGCTGCTGCCGGATCAACTGCTCGGCGGCATCGGGATGCCCAACCTCGACGAAGAGCAGACGGCGCAGATGGAGAAGGAACTCAAGCGCACCGAGGCGATCATTGACTCGATGACGCGCAAGGAGCGCGCCGATCACCGCGTCCTGAACGCGAGTCGCCGCCGCCGCATCGCGATGGGGTCGGGCACGTCGGTCGCCGAAGTGAACCAGCTCATCAAGCAGTACGCGGAGATGCGACAGATGATGCGGCAGTTCTCCAACTCCGGGCTGTTCGGAGGCGGCGGAGGCGGCGGGCTCAAAGGGCGCATGGCGCGCCGCATGGCGGGCATGATGGGGATGCCCGACGTGGGCGGCATGATGGCGGGCGGCGACGGCGGCGCAGAGCTTTCCGCGGGCGGAAGCGGCGGCGCGCCGCGCAAGAAGTTTCGCAAGAAACCGAGACACAAGAAACGTAGATAGTTTTCAGTTGTCGGTTTTCAGTTTTCAGCCGGAGGGGTTGAACATTGAGAACCGGATCGGCTGAAAACTCAAAACTGGAGACTGTTCCGGAGGAACGAGAGTGTTAGCAATCAGACTGATGCGCATGGGCGCGAAGAAGCAGCCGTCGTACCGCGTGGTCGTCAAGGAGCAGCGGTCGAAGCGCGACGGCGCGTACCTTGAGAACCTGGGGACGTACAACCCGACGCGAGACCCGGCGGAGGTGAAGCTCGACCTCGAGCGCGTGCGCTACTGGATCGCGCGCGGCGCACAACCTAGCGCGACCGTCGCGCGGCTCATCAAGAGCCAGTCGAAGGCTGCGGCGGCGAACGAGTCGGCGAGCGAAGCCGCGGCGTGAAAATAGTCACGAGTCTGGAGTCTCGGAGTCGAAGGGCGGAAGGGTTGTTCTTCGGCTCTTGACTCCAGACTCCGAGACCCCGGACTCCAGACTCGAATCATGAGAGAGGCAGTCGAGATGATCGTCCGCGAGTTGGTGCGCGACGCCGACGCGGTGGAGGTGCGCGAGATCGAGCGCGACCCCTCCAAAGTGATCATCGAAGTGCGCGTGGCGCAGGAGGACATGGGCAAGCTCATCGGCAAGCAGGGCAAGACCGTGCGCGCCCTGCGCTCGCTCCTCCACGCCGTCAGCCTCAAGCAAGGTCGCCGCTACGTGCTCGACATCGTGGAAGAATGAGCGGCGACGGACGCGACGACGAAGGCTTGATCGCCGTCGCGCGTGTGATGAAGACGCGCGGCGTGCGCGGCGAGGTCGCGGCGGAGATGCTGACGGACTTCCCCGAACGCTTCGACGGTCTGGAAGAGATGATCGCCGTTACGCCCGCGGGCGAGCGGCGGGCGCTCAAGGTCGAGGGGAGTTGGCTGCACGGCGGTCGCGTCGTACTGAAGTTCGAGGGCTACGACACGCCCGAAGCGGCGCGCGAGTTGGTCGGCTACGAGTTGACCGTCCCGGAGGCGGAGGCGGTCGAGTTAGAAGAGGGTGAGTTCTTTGACTGGCAGCTCGCGGGCTGCCGCGTGGAGACGGTCGGCGGGCGGAGGCTCGGCGCGGTCGTGGATGTCTTGCACTACGGCGCGGCCCCCCTGCTCGTCGTGCGCGGCGACGACGGGCGCGACCGCCTGATCCCGCTCGCGGAGAGCATCTGCGTCGAGATCGACGTGAGGCGCCAACTGATCCGCGTCGATCCGCCGGAAGGACTGATAGAGCAGTGAGCAGTGAATAGTAAATAGTGAATAGCAAGAAGGCTGTTTTACCTATTCACTATTTACTATTCACTATTCACTAGCCATGCGTTTCGACATCATCACGATCTTCCCCGGCTACTTCGCGCCCGTGTTCGACTACGGGATCGTGCGGCGGGCGCGCGCGGCGGGGCTGGTCGAGATCGCGGCGCACGATCTTCGCGGGTGGACGAGCGATAAGCACCGCATCGTCGACGACCGACCGTTCGGCGGCGGAGACGGGATGATCTTAAAGCCGGAGCCGCTCTTCGCGGCGGTCGAGAGTCTGACGGGCGCGAAGGAAGCGGGCGAGCTTGCGGGCACGAGAAAGCGCGTCGTGCTGCTCTCGCCGCAGGGCAAGGTCTTTGATCAAAGGCTCGCCCATGAGCTTGCGACCTGCGAACAGGTCGTGCTCGTCTGCGGTCGCTACGAGGGCGTGGACGAGCGCGTCGCGGAGATGCTGGTGACGGACGAGGTCTCCATCGGCGACTACGTGCTCTCGGGCGGCGAGGCGGCGGCGGCGGTCGTCGTTGATGCCGTCGTCAGGTTGATTCCGGGCGCGCTGGGGAGCGAGACGTCAGCCGTCAACGAGTCGTTCGCCGAAGGGCTCTTGGACTTCCCGCACTACACGCGCCCCGTGGAGTTTCGCGGTCGCCGCGTGCCGGAAGTCCTCCTGGGCGGCAACCACGGCGAGATCGCGCTCTGGCGCAGGCGGGCGGCGCTCTCGAAGACGCGCCGCAACCGCCCCGATCTTTTAGAACGTGCCGCGCTCACGGATGAAGAACTCGCGCGGCTCGAACGAGAAGCTAATAGCGATTAGCCTCTCGCCCGAAGGAATCTTTTGTTTTGCTAACAGCTACACGGAGTGACATCATGAACCGCTTAGACGCAGTCGAGAAGGCGCAGACGACGAGGCAGGTGCCGGACATACAGCCGGGCGACACGGTGCGCGTGCACGTGAGGATCAAGGAGTCGGAGACCAAGGAGCGCATACAGATCTTCGAGGGGCTGGTGATCGGGCGCAAAGGGGGCGGCGCGCGCGAGTCGATCACGGTCAGGAAGACGAGCTTCGGCGTCGGCGTCGAGCGCATCTTCCCGCTGCACGCGACCATCGTGCAGCAGATCGAGGT
Organism: Acidobacteriota bacterium; assembly: GCA_020201365.1. Lineage (GTDB taxonomy): Bacteria > Acidobacteriota > Blastocatellia > Pyrinomonadales > Pyrinomonadaceae > JAIVGV01. Next base: position 2,596 of record JAIVGV010000299.1, on the reverse strand, counting down.
CGTCAAGCGCGGGCGCGTGCGCCGCGCGAAGCTCTACTACCTCCGCAACCTGCGCGGCAAGGCGGCGCGCATCCGCGAGCGCGACACGCGCCAAGCCACTACGGGCAGCAGCGGTCAGGCGCAGGGCGCGTCCGCCAGCAAGAAGTAAGCTCCGGGCATGGCGGAAGACGCGCAGACGCGGGGACACGGCGGCGCGGCGACACAGCCGAGCGACGCCAGTCCGCGCGTCTCCGCGTCTTCGCCCATCTCCGCGCCGAAGCGTCAGCGCGTTCTGCCGCCGCCGAAGGTCGGCACGCTCTTCGAGGAGGCGGCGCGGTCGTCAGGCTACAAGTTAATCGCCGGACTTGATGAAGTCGGTCGCGGCGCGCTCGCCGGACCCGTCGTCGCCGCCGCCGTCATCCTCGATCCCGAACGACCCCTGCCCGCCGGTCTCAACGACTCGAAGAAGCTCACCCGCTTGCAGCGCGAGCGCATCAGCGAGGAGCTGAAGGCGTCCGCCGTCTGCTACGCCGTCGGGCTCGTCCCCGCGGAAGAGATTGATCGCACCAACATCCTCGTCGCCACGCGCCGCGCGATGCTGCTCGCGCTTCGTAAGCTCTGTCCCACAGCCGAGTACCTGCTGATTGACGCGCTGCAACTGCGCGAGGTCGCGCTCCCGCAGCGCGCCATCATCGGCGGCGACGCCTGCTGCGCCTCCGTCGCCGCCGCCTCCGTCATCGCCAAGACCCACCGCGACGCGCTCATGCGCGCCTACGACGCGGAGTTCCCGCACTACGGCTTCGCCCGCCACGTCGGCTACGGCACGCGCGAGCACTGGGCTGCGCTGCGCGCGCACGGCGCGTGCGCGATCCACCGGAGAACTTTCCGCGGCGTGATAGTTGAGGAGACCGAGTGCGAGGCGGGCGCCGAGATCGTCGAAGATCAGACCGCCGAGTCCTCGCAGGACTGAGCTTGCAGCCGGGCTTCACGCACGGCGCTCCCGTGCGGTAAACTCTCCCGCGTTTTCCCCCCTCGAAAAATTTGTCTCGAACGAAGCTCGCGAACGGGGGCGTGTAGCCGCCTTGCACATCGCCATTGACGCGCACTCGGTCGGCACGGGGCTCGCCGGGAACGAGACCTACGCCGCGAACCTCGTCGAGGCGCTGGCGGAGGTTGACCAAGAGAACCGCTACACGCTCTACGTGACGAAGCCGGAGGCGGTCGAGCGCTTCGGCGGGCGCTGGTCGAACTTCGAGGTCAGGCGGACGCTGCCGCACACGCCCTTGTTGCGCGTGCCCCTGACGCTCTCGGCGGAGCTGCGACGCCGCCCGGTCGATCTTTTACACGTGCAGTACACCGCGCCGCCGCTCGCGCCGTGCCCGGTCGTCGCCACGATCCACGATCTCTCTTTCGAGCACCTGCCGGAGACGTTCCGGCGTCGCAGCCGCGCGCAACTGCGGCTCACGGTGCGGCGAACCGCACGGAGCGCGGCTCACGTCGTCGCGCCTTCGGAGTTCACGCGGCGCGATCTCATCGAGACTTACGGCGTCGCGCGAGGGCGCACGAGCGTCGTGCCGCTCGCGGCGTCCGAGAGGTTCGCGCCCGTCCGCGAGGCGAAAGAATTGCAAAGAGTCCGCGAGCTTTACGGCATCGAGGGCGACTACATTCTCGCGGTCGGCTCGATCCAGCCGCGCAAGAATCTGGCGCGGCTTTTCGAGGCGTATTCGGGCTTGCGCCAAACTCGCGGTCAAGATAAGCTGCCGAAACTCGTCGTCGTCGGCAAGCGCGCGTGGCTCTACGGCGAGACCCTGCGGGCGGCGGGCGAGTACGGCGTCTCGGACGCGGTGATCTTTACAGGCTACGCGCCGGAGCGTGATCTCCCGGCGCTCTACTCCGGCGCGCTCTGCTTCGCCTACCCGTCTTACTTCGAGGGCTTCGGGCTGCCCCCGCTCGAAGCGATGCGCTGCGGCACGGCGGTCGTCGCGGGCGACCGGACGAGTCTGCCGGAAGTCGTCGGCGACGCGGGGCTGCTCGTCAACCCGTTCGACCCGGAAGAGATCGCCGCGGCGCTCGCGCGGCTCATCGAAGACGACTCTTTGCGAGCACTTTTGCGCGAACGCGGGCTCGCACGCGCCACACAGTTCGACTGGCGCGAGACCGCGCGCTTGACCCTAGAGGTTTACAGACGAGCCACAGGAGGAGTGCCGAGTGCTGAGTACTGAGTACTGAGTACTGAGCGAAAGACAGATGATCCAGCGCAACGCTTCACGTCTTTTTCTCAGCACTCAGTACTCAGCACTCAGTACTCAGCACTAAGGTTCATGCGTATCGCCATCTTGGGGACGCGGGGCGTGCCCGCGAGCTACGGGGGCTTCGAGACCTTCGCCGAGCAGCTCTCGACGCGGCTCGTCGCGCGCGGTCACGACGTCACCGTCTATTGCCGCGCGCACTACGTCTCGCCCCGCCAGCTCGAATACCGCGGCGTGCGCCTCAAAGTCCTGCCGACGATCCGCCACAAGTATTTCGACACCGTCGTCCACACCTTCGTCTCCGCGCTCCACGCGACGGGCTCGGCTTACGACGCCGCGCTCATCTGCAACGCGGCGAACGCGCCCAG